>JALYLL010000258.1 GCA_030774255.1 Chloroflexota bacterium
ACGTACGCCGCGCAGGCTGACCGGCGGCACGTAGTCTCCCACGAGCTCGCGATGCCACCACGCGCCGGTCTCGCGGTGTTCCTTCGGAGAGGTGAAGCGGTACAGGTACAGGAGCGCGCGCACGAAGCGCGGCGGGTGCCCGCCGAAGGGATCCTTGCGCAGAAGGCGCAGGGTCGGGCGATCCGACTCGAGCAGCTTCCCGAGAAGCGGCACGAACCACTCGTGGTACATGGGCGATGACATCGCCGCGAACCACATGAGCCAGTCGAGGCGCAGGTGGTACGGCGCGAACTGCGGCGGACGGCGCTTGTTGTCGCCCGGCTTTCCCTTGAACTCGTACTCGCGCCACACCGTCTGCGGCGTGAGGACCGGTTCGGCGGTCCCTTCGATCACGACCTCGAACCGCTCCTTGGTGACCGAGCCGAACGCGCCGTATGTCCCGACGATGTGGAACGGATCGAAGCTCGCGTTCATGATCTGCCGCCGCGAGAGCAGGTTTCGCGCGGGCCGGTAGCTCAGCAAGACGATGAGCGCGGTCACGGCGAGGACGACGCCCAGATACCAGCCGGGCGTGTCCTGGGGTGCATACGGCGTGAGCGGAAAGACGCGAGTCAGCGCGGCGTTGTCGAACGCCGAGATCGCGAGCGCGATGGTGATGAAGTTGAGCCACGCGAAGTTCCCCGAGAGCACGAGCCAGGACTGGGTGCCCACGATGACGATCCCCGCCACCGTCGGGATCGGCTGCGGGAAGAAGAGGAACCACGGTACGACGAGCTGCGCGAAGTGATTGCCGAGCACCTCGATCCGATGCAAGCGCTTGGGCAGATGATGGAAGTACCAGCTGAGCGGGTTCGGCATCGGCTGCGTCTCGTGGTGGTAGTAGAGGCACGTCAGGTCGCGCCAGCACCTATCGCCGCGCATCTTGATCAGCCCTGCGCCGAACTCCACGCGGAAGAGGAGCCAGCGCATCAACACGATGAGACTGAACTGCGGAGTGGTCGTGACCGGCCCAAGGAAGATCGCAAGGAAACCGGTCTCGAGAAGCAGGGACTCCCACCCGAACGAGTAGAAGGTCTGGCCGATGTTGACGATGGAGAGGTAGAGGACCCAGAGAAGCACGAACACGAGCATCGACGCGAACGGGACCGGGGAATCTGTCCCGTCAAGCAAGCCGGTAATGGCGACCACCGAGAGCGCGACGCCTGCCCAGGCGACGATCAGAAGCTTGCGGTCCGAATACCCGATGAGATGAAAGAGCGTGGGCGAGGCGCGGAACGGGACGGCGCGGATGAACTCGGGCGCCGGCAGGAGGCCGCGCTCGCCGAGCAGCGGCCGGAACTGGTTCGCGGTCACCAGGAAGGCGACGAGGTAGATGACGCCGAGCGCGCGCTCGAAGACGAAGCGCGTGAGCCAGTAGTCGGGTGCCGCAAGCCAGTCCATGGCGCGGCTACGCTACGCGCGCGGTGGACCCCGCCACAAAGCGCGCCCTAGCCGAGGCCGACGAGCTCGAGCTCGTGACGACCGGCCGCGTCAGCCGGCAGTCACATATCGTGCGACTTCGGTTCGCGTACGACGACGGTGTGATCTGGCTACGTACCGGCGAGCGCCCTTCCGCGCCGGACGCCACCGGTGTTCGCCGCCGCACCGAGTCCGACCGCACTTCCGATTGGCTGCGGAACCTGGAACACGACCTGGATGCTCGGGTCCGCATCGGCGATGCCGAGCTGGCGGCGCGCTATGAGCCGTCCAACGATCCCGCCGCCGACCTTCGTCGTGCCGTCGAGCTCCTGCGCGAGAAATACGGCGCCGAGTGGGTCGGCGACTGGTATCTCGACGCCGGCCGGATCCCGGTGAAGCTCCGCCTGGAGGTGTGAGCAGGCTTTCAGGGAGGGTCGACAATGATTGCTATGACCCGTCTTCATCTCGCGATCAGGGGAGTTGCCGCAGTCTCGATCGCTCTCGGTGCGTTCGGTCTGGGCGCCAGCGCGCTCGCCGCCGACGCGCCCGCGCCCGTCCTCGTCGGGCACATTCAGGGAGAAATAAACCCGATCACCGCGCGGTACGTCGACCGCGTCGTCTCGGATGGGGAAGCCGACAACGCCGCTGCGGTCGTGTTCGTCATCGACACGCCGGGCGGCCTCATCGACTCGACCTATCAGATCACCGCGCGGTTCCTCGCGGCGCGCGTTCCGATCGTGACGTTCGTCGCCCCCGCCGGTGCGCGGGCGGCGTCAGCCGGGACGTTCATCACCATGGCCGGCCACGTCGCCGCGATGGCGCCGGCGACGAACATCGGCGCCGCGCATCCGGTCGACTCGAGCGGCGGGGACATCCAGGGCGACCTTCGCCTCAAAGCCGAGAACGATGCGGTCGCCCACATCGTCAACATCGCCAAGACGCGCGGACGGAACGAGCAGTGGGCCGAAGACGCGGTCCGTAAGAGCGTGAGCGCGCGCGTCGACGAGGCGCTGACCCTTCATGTCGTCGACCTCCAGGCGAACGACGTGCCCGACCTGCTCGCGAAGATCGACGGCCGCACCGTGACGACGACAGCCGGGGCCGTGACGCTCGCGACGAAGAGCGCCCCCGTCAGCGAGGATGGGCTGAACCCGATCGAAACGCTCCTGCACTTCGTGGTCGATCCACAGATTGCGGTGCTGCTCTTCACCCTCGGCACGTACGGGCTCGTCTTCGAGCTCTCGAACCCCGGGCTCATCTTCCCGGGGATCATCGGCGTGATCGCGATCATCCTCGCGCTCTTCTCGTTCGGCACCCTCGACGCGGACGGCGCCGGGGTCGCGCTCATGGTCTTCGCGCTCCTGCTCTTCGTTGCCGAGATCAAAGTGCAGGCGCACGGCCTGCTGACGGCCGGCGGCGTCGCGGCGCTCGTGATCGGGCTCATCATCCTGTTCCCGCCGTTCCGCCCGACCTTCCCGGGCGTGCGCCAGAGCGTCGAGCCGCTGCTCGTCGTTTTCGTCGTCGGCCTGACGACGATCTTCTTCGGAGTCGCGCTGCGCACGGCGCTGCGTCCGCTGCCGATCGCGAGCGGCAATTCGCTCCTGCTCGGGGCGATGGGAGTCGCGAAGACTGACGTCGCGCCGCGCGGCATCGCGCACGTGGCCGGCGAGGACTGGACCGTGGTAAGCGAAGGGGGAGACATCCCGAAGGGTGGCGCGGTGCGAGTGAAACGTGTTGACAGCGTGCGGCTTATCGTCGAACCGGCGCGGGGCGCCGAAGGAAAGGGAGCGGCCTAATGGACCTCAGTCTCATCACTCTCGGCATCCTCATCGTCATCTTGATCCTCGCGCTTCGGGCGATCATTCACATCGTCCCGGAGTACCAGCGGCTCATCGTCTTCCGGCTCGGCAGCTTCGAGAAGACGGCCGGCCCCGGCATCGTGCTTCTGCTGC
Source organism: Chloroflexota bacterium (assembly GCA_030774255.1). GTDB lineage: Bacteria > Chloroflexota > Limnocylindria > P2-11E > P2-11E > 3-1-20CM-2-70-9. The sequence continues at coordinate 3,411 of JALYLL010000258.1, forward strand.
CGCCGCCGATACAGAGCGTCGCGCAGACGGTCGACCTCCGCGAATTCGTGGTGGAGATCCCACAGCAGACCTGCATCACCAAGGACAACGCGCCGATCTCGATCGACTTCCTGATCTACCAGAAGGTCGTCGATCCGAAGGATTCGTTCCTCAACATCCAGAACTTCCGGCAGGCGATCCAGGGAATTGCGACGACCACGTTGCGCGCGGTCGTCGGAAACATCCCCCTCGACGACGTGCTCGCCAAGCGCGAGCAGATCAACGAAGAGCTCCGCATCAAGCTTGACGACATCACTCATCGCTGGGGCGTCAAGGTCACCAACGTCGAGATCAAGGAGCTCACGCCGCCGCGTGATGTTCAGGACGCCATGAACCGGCAGCTGACCGCTGAGCGGACCAGGCGCGCCGTGGTGACAGAAGCCGAGGGCAAGAAGTCTTCTCAGATTCTCGTCGCCGACGGCGCGAAACAAGCCGCGATCCTCGAGGCCGAAGGCGCCCGGCAGTCGGCGATCCTCCGGGCCGAGGGTTTTGCGCTGGCCATCTCGACGATCAATGCGCAGGCGATGACCGCGGATGCCAAGACGATGACGCTTCAGTACTTCGACGCGCTGAAGCAGCTCGGTGCGTCACCGTCGACGAAGTTCATCATCCCAACCGAGTTCACGAACCTCGCTGCGCCGATCAGCGCGCTCGTGGCAGCTCGCGACGGTGAGAAGAAATAGCGCTCTAGCCAAATCGAGTTGCGCGGAAGATGCGGCGCCACGCTCGGCCAGAACGCGTGGCGGCCGCGCCTTCCGCGCGGGCCGGGACGGCCATCGGCCGTACCCGTGGACGCGCAGCGAAGGGTGAGTAGACGCGAGGTGGCACCCGCCACGCGGCGGATGCCACCTCGACGTGCTGTGGTGAAGGGGAGGGGGACTCCCCGGGACGGAAGGACAGAAGTAGCGCAGATGCGGCTGCCACGGTGCACCCCTAGAAATCAGTTTCGAACGGGCGTTCGCATAATAGAACGGACGTTCGCCCTGTCAAGAGCAGGGATACTCGAGTCCTGAGCGCCGCACTCGGGGCGGATATTTCGCCCCAACGAGCCCGGTCCGTCCGCGAACGAGCGGAGCGGGAGGGCCACATCCTCGAGCCGGCGTGGACGGGCACGAGGGTGCTCGTGCGCGTTGGCTACCCCGATCCGCACTTCCTTGGGTACGACGGCCGCGTGGATGGGCCGCGCGAGCTGTACGACGCAATCGTCGCCGAGACGAGGTGCGAGACTGCCATCCTCGATGGCGTCCTCGTGGCCGACTGGAAGGACGAGAGCGATCTCGAGGTCGACGATCACGGCAACGCCTACACGCGGCAATTCGGAGGTCGGCAGATCTTTGCCGCGTTCGACCTACTGGAGATCGATGGCGAATCCCTTCTCGCGATCCCGCTCCTCGAACGCCGGCGTCATCTGGAGGGCGTTCTCACGCCGAGCCCGAACGTCCGGCTCACGCCCTTCATGACGCGGGGCCTGCGCGCCTGGCGCGACACACTTGCGGCGCAGGGCTTTCGCCGCGTCGTGCTCAAGAATTGGAACAGCACGTACACGCCCGGAAAGACGACGGATGATTGGCTCGTGATCGAAAAATTGAAGGCGGCTACTCCATGACGCGTCGGAGGTACTCGTGAAGGCTAATGCGGCGGTCATCGACCACACCCAGCGGGACCCATGGGAGGTCGCGCTCGAGCAGTTCAGCATCGCGGCGGACAGGCTCCATCTCGATCCGAACATGCGACGGATCCTCAGCACCACGCAGCGCGAGCTCACCGTGCACTTCCCGGTGCGAATGGCGGATGGGGTCGTGCAGGTCTTCACCGGCTACCGCATCCAGCACAACACCACGCGCGGTCCGGGGAAGGGCGGTATCCGCTACCACCCGTCGGTGTCGTTGAACGAGGTCAAGGCGCTCGCGATGTGGATGACGTGGAAGTGCGCCGTCGTCGGCATCCCGTACGGCGGCGCGAAGGGCGGCGTGGTCTGTGACCCGAAGGGGATGAGCGCGCAGCAGCTCGAGACGCTGACGCGCCGCTACACGACCGAGATCGAGCTCCTCATCGGTCCGGACCGCGACATTCCCGCTCCCGACGTGAACACGAACGCGCAGACGATGGCCTGGATCATGGACACGTATTCGATGCATCACGGGTACACCGCGCTCGCCGTCGTGACCGGAAAGCCGCTCTCGATCGGCGGAAGCGAAGGCCGCAACGAGGCGACGGCGCGCGGCGCCGTCTACACGATCATCGAGGCTGCCAAGCATCTCAACATGGACCTCGAGGGCGCGCGCGTCGTGGTCCAGGGGTTCGGCAACGCGGGCAGCTTCTCGGCGAAGCTCATGGCCGAGCTCGGCGCTGTGATCGTCGGCCTCTCAGACACGAGCGGGGCAATCGCGAACCCGAAGGGGCTCGACCCGAACCGTGTCGATGCGTACAAGAGAGAGACCGGCTCGGTCACCGGGTTCCCCGGCGCGGAGCGGATCTCGAACGCCGAGCTTCTCGAGCTCGACTGCGACATCCTCATTCCGGCGGCGATCGAGAATCAGATCGGCGAGCACAACGCGCCGCGGATCAAGGCGAAGGTCATCGCCGAGGCCGCGAACGGGCCGACCAGTCCCGAGGCCGACCGGATCCTGTTCGAGAAAGGCGTCTTCCTTATCCCGGACATCCTCTGCAACGCCGGTGGCGTGACCGTGAGCTACTTCGAGTGGGTGCAGGACCTGCAAAACCTCTTCTGGCGCGAGGCGACCATCAACGCCCGCCTCAAAGAGGTGATGGTGAAGTCCTTCAACGACGTGCTCGAAATGGCGAAGAAGCACAAGATCGACATGCGGACCGCGGCCTACATGGTCGCCGTCGGACGTGTCGCTGAGGCGACGCTCACACGAGGGATATACCCATAACCAACTAGCGGAACGAGATCGGCGCGGCGAGCCGCGAACCGGACATCGGAAGAGGCGCGGTGCCGCCGGTGGCCAGGTCGACCGCGGTCGCGCTCGCTCCGCCGTCGAAGGTCACGAACGCGAGCGTGCCGTCGGAGCTGACGAGCAGGTCGCTCGCGGCGGCTAGTCCCCGCGCGACGATCCGCCGGTCGCCGCCGGCTTTGGGCCAGACCTCGAGGCGATCCGCGACGAGAACGACGATCTCGTCGGCGCCGGGCTTCCAGCGTGCGAACGCGATGTGCTCGCCCGACGCCGCTCCAAATTCGCGATGCTCGTTGTACGACGCGATGGTCCAGACACGGATGACGCTCCCGTTCAGGA
>JALYLL010000259.1 GCA_030774255.1 Chloroflexota bacterium
GATGGATAGGAGTCGCCCCTCTCGACGGAGAAGCGCACATCGCAACCACCGTATCGACACGGGAAGCCACCGTAACGCACCGGTACGCACGATAACCGACGAAAGGCCGCAGGTCTCTACCTTGCAGCCGCAGACGTGGTGACCTCCCTGGCGGAGCGCGCCGAGCTCATCGCCGCGCTCGCGGACCGTCGTGCCGCGCTCGTGCGAGAGGACGAAGCCGGCGGGGCGAAGGACCGCGCAAGACAGCTTCGCGACCACGTCCGGGCGTACGTCCTCCCGCGCGTGCAGGCACTCGAGTCGCCGCTCCTCGTCGTGCTCCTCGGACCTACCGGCGCCGGCAAATCGACCCTCATGAACACGCTCGCCCGCGCGACCGTGAGCCGCACCGGCGTTCTTCGGCCGACCACGCGCGAGGCCGTCCTCCTCGCCACGGACGCCGACGCCGCGACGCTGCGCAAGGGCGCCCTCGCGGGCATCGGCGCTGGGCAGATCTTGCGGGCGCCGTCAGCAACGGCGTCGGCCGGGCTGGCGATCGTCGACGCGCCGGATCTCGATTCCGTCGAGCGCGCGAATCGGGTCATCGCAGACGCCCTCGTCGAGGCGGCGGATCTCGGCATCTTCGTCACCTCGGCCACCCGTTACGCGGACAAGGTCCCGTTCGACGTCGTGCAGCGGATCGCCGCGCGCGGGCTCCCCCTCCTCATCGTGGTCAACCGCATGCCGCCCGACGAATCGGAGCAGCGCGTCGTGCTCGAGGACCTCGGCCGTGTTCTGAAGGACACGGCGCTGCGAGGGATCGACGACGCGCGCGTTCAGATCGTCGGGGTCGCCGAAGGTCGGCTCGATCCGACTGGCGAACGCCTCGACGCCGACGCGGCGGCGCCCGTGCTCCAGCGGGTCGATGAGCTCGCGAGGGATCGCGAGCGGCGTCTCGCGCTCGCCCGACGCGCCCTCGAAGGGGCGCTCGCCGGGCTCGACCCGCTCCTGGGAAGCGTCGCGGACGATCTCGAGCACGCCGCCGCTGAAGGTGAGGCGCTCCGCGCGATCACCGCGAAGGCGTACGACGCCGAGCTCGCCGCGTTGTTCGAGGAGCTCCGCGGCGGGACATTCCTCCGCACCGAGGTGCTCCGCCACTGGGAGTCGTACGTCAAAGCGGACCAGATCACGCGTTTCTTCTCGCGTGGCCTCGGCCGGATTCGCGGCACGATCGTCGCGGTCTTCCGCGGGATGCCTGAGGCTCCCGTCGGCGTCGTCGAGAAAGAGGTCACGAGCGATGTGGTCGCCGTCGCGGTCTCCCGCGCGACGGAGGCGGGGCGGCGTGTCGCGAGCGAATGGGCGAGCCGTGACGGGGCCGCGGCCCAGCTCGCGCGCGACCCGTCGCTATGGTCGGCCTCGCCGGACCTCGCCGCGCGCATCCAGCCGCGCCTCCACGAATGGGTCGGGAGCATCGCGACCGACGTGCAGGCCCGCGGAGCCGGAAAGCGCGACCTCGCGTTCGGCGTGTCGCTCGGCGTGAACGCACTCGCGGTCGCCGCGATGGTCGGCGTCTTCGCGCATACGGCCGGCGTCACCGGCACCGAGCTGGGCATCGTCGCCGCGACCGGATTCCTGAACCAGAAGCTCCTTCAGGCGATCTTCGGCGAGGCCGCGATGCGAGAGATGATCGCGAACGCGCGCGAGCGCCTCGAGACGCTGCTCCGCGACGAGTTCTCGAAGGAACGCTCCCGCTTTGACCGCCTGACCGCGGACCCTGTCGAGCTTCGCACCCTCGCCGAGGAGCTCCGCGGCACGATGGCTCCGCTCCTCGCATGACCCTCTCCGCGAGTCTTTCGGCTCTCGACGATGCGGTCGACGCGGCAACGGCGCTCGAGTTGGACACGTCGCGAGCCCGCCGCGTCCTGGCTGATGCGCGGCAGAGACTCGGGTTCGAGGGATCCGCCTACGTCCTCGCGTTCGTCGGTGGTACCGGAGTCGGCAAGTCGAGTCTCCTCAACGCGCTCGCGGGCGCTGACGTGAGCGCGGCGAGCGCGCGCCGTCCGACGACCGGCGCGCCCGTCGCATGGGTCGCCGAGAGCGCGCGCGAGGAGACCGCTCCTCTCCTCGGGTGGCTCGACGTGCGGGAAATACGAGATCACAGCAACGCTTCGTTCGCGGACGTCGCGATCCTCGATCTTCCGGATGTCGACTCGACCACACCTGAAAACCGTGCGCGCGTCGACGACCTCCTTCCCCGCGTCGACGCCGTCGTCTGGGTCGCCGACCCCGAGAAGTACCGCGATGCCGTGCTTCACGACGAATATCTGCGCCGGTGGGCACCGCGTCTGGCGCGGCAGCTCGTCGTCCTCAACAAAGCCGACCGCATCGGCGCCGACGCCGAGCGCCTTCGCGAGCATCTCGCCGCGAGCCTGCGCGCGGAGGGCATCGAGAACGTAGGCGTCGCGATCACGAGCGCGACGCGCGACGGCGACACGGCGGAGCTGCGCAAGTGGATCGTCGATGGCGTCGAAGCAAAGCGCGTGATCGCGGAGCGGATCGCGGCCGAGCTCCAGGACGCGTCGCTGGACCTGGCGACGCGCGCCGGCGTCGTGCAGGATGCGAAGCCGCTGATCACCGCCGAGCAGCGATCGCGCGTGCTGGCGGATGTCACCCGCGAATCGGCCGCGATCATTGACCTCGCGGGACTCGAGCGGCAGGCGGTCGCCGCGACGCGGCTCGCGGCCCGTCCACGTGGCGCGGGGCCGTTCGGGCTCGTCACCACCTTTATCTATCGCGCGACCGGTCGGGATCGGGTGGTCGCGGATCCGGAAGGCTATCTCCGGCGCTGGCGAGAGCGCGGCACGCTCGCCCGCCCGTCCGAGCCGATCCGGCTTCTCGTCGGCGACCTGCTCCCTCGGGTGCCCGCCGCGGCGCGAGGCGCGATCGCATCGCTCATCGATGCCGAGGCGCTGCGCGCGCGGATCACCGCCGCCATCGACGCGGCCGTCGCGACGCGCACGTCGGACGTGCGCCCGCCGACGAGCGTCGTGTGGTCCGTTATCGGCCTGCTGCAATACGTCGTGACGGCGGGCCTGCTCTTCGCCGGTCTCTGGATCGCCGCGGTCTTCCTTCTACATGCGCCGTTCGCGAGCGTGGAGGTTCCGGTCCTTGGACCGATTCCCACGCCGCTCGTCGTGCTCGCGGCGCTCCTGCTCGCCGGCTTCTTGCTCGCGCGTCTTCTCGGCGCGCATGCGGGCTTGCTCGGACGACGATGGGCCCGTCGCTTGCGCGCCGACCTGTCACGCGAGCTCGAGGAGCGTCTTCGCGATGTCTTGTTCGCTCGGCTCGACACGATCGACGCCGCGCGCGGACGGATCGCGCGTGCGCGCTCGACGATCGAGCAGGGGGTCGCACGGCGCGATTGATCGCTCGCGAAACTGCATCTCGGCGGCCTCGTTCCTGCTCCTCCATGCATGAGACCGAAACAAATGGAGGACGTTATGCGAGAGACCACACCCCGTACGACAAAGCGCAACACCTACGTTGGAGTCTTCGACGAGCGCGACGACGCTGAGCTCGCCGCGCGCGATCTCCGCGAGCAGGGCTTCAAAGACGACCAGATCGGATACGCCTGGCGCGACGACGCCGGGAAGACCCATCAAGAGGGCAACAAGGCCGGCAAGATGGCTGCGTCGGGCGCGGGCACGGGCGTCGTGCTCGGCGGCATCATTGGCGCCGGCGCGGCGCTGCTCATCCCAGGGATCGGGCCCGTCGTGTCCGGTGGGCTTCTTGCCGCCGCGCTCGGCGGCGCCGCGACCGGTGCGGTCACCGGCGCGGTGGCCGGCGGTATCTCGGGCGCCCTCATCGGACTGGGCATTCCGGAGGATGAGGCGAAGTACTACGACCAGCAGTTCCGGGACGGCCGCACGCTCATGACCGTCAAGGCCGACGACCGTTACGACGACGCGAGCGGGATCGTTCGCAAGCGGCGCGGGTATGACTATTCGACCCGCGGCGACCGCGCCCTCGACGAGAGCCAGACAACCCAGACTCGGCGTTAGTCGCGCACCGGCCCCACAGAGAGGACCCGCCGCGAGGCGGGTCCTCTCTTTAATCGACAATTCGCAGGTGGGCAGGAAGATCGGCCTCCGTGACGCGCTCGCGTCCGATCCGGCCCCGCTGCGCGCGCCGCCCGCGTGGACGAACGCGGAGCTCGGCACGGTGAACGGCGTGTCCGTTCTGCATGCCGGCTCCGGAAGGCTCGACGGCGGTTGGCATCGGCAGACGAGCGACGAATTCCTGCTTGTCCTCGAAGGCGAGCTGATCGTGGAGTTTGATGCGGGGCCGCTCGCGGCCGGACCGGGCGAAGCGATCCTCATCGCGGCGGGCGAACGCCATCGCGCGGCCGTTCCCGCCGATTGCCTGCTCCTTTCGGTGGAGGCGGTCGGGATGCAGCGGACCGACGGCTGAATCGGCGGTGCTAATGTGCCGGAAGCGTGGGGGCCTGCCCCATCAGGGGCCCCTACCCCTCGGGAGGGACCTTTGATGAAGCGTGCTCTATCCGCAGCCATCGTGATCCTCGCGACGGTCATCGCCGCGTGCGCGCCGACGACATCGGCCGGACCGTCGCCGACCGGCAGTAGCGGCCAGCCGAAGAAGGGCGGAACGCTCATCCTGGCGCGCGCTGGCGAGGTCACGAACCTCGACCCGCACAAGGTGCCGGCATTCACGTCGGCCCGCGTCTTCGAGCTTGTCTACAGCTATCTCATGCGCCTCGACGAGAACCTGGGCGTTCAGCCCGACCTCGCCGAGTCCGTTCCCACCACGTCGTCTGACGGCAAGACCGTCACAGTGAAGATCCGCTCCGGCGTGAAGTTCCACAACGGCGACCCGCTCACGAGCGCCGACGTGAAGTACACGTTCGACCGCATCATCGATACGAAGACCGCCGCAGTGGCGCGCTCCTTCTTCAGCGACGTGGACACGATCACGACTCCGGACGCCACGACGGTCGTCTTCAACCTGAAGAACCCGAACGCGGCGCTCATCGCGTACATGGCGCACCCGAACACCGGCATCGTCTCGAAGAAGATCGGCGAGGCCAACGCGGATCTCTCGAAGAAGGAGACCGCCATCGGAAGCGGTCCCTTCAAGCTCGCCGAGTGGGTCCCGGACAACTTCATGCGGTTTGAGGCAAACAAGGATTACTACGTCGCGGGGCAGCCGTACCTCGACGGGATCCGCATCAACGTCGTCCCCGACGAGTCCGGACTCGCCGCCGCGCTCCGAACCAAGGCCGCTGACATGGCGATCATCACCGACGCGAAGGTCGCGAAGACACTACGCAGCGAGGCCGCGGTGACGCTCGATTCGAAGCCGAGCCTCAGCTACAACCTGCTCTTCCTGAACACGAAGCGGCCGCCGTTCGACAACCTCAAAGTGCGCCAGGCGATCGCGTATGCGATCGACCGTAAAGCGATCATTGACGCGGTCGCGTTCGGCGAGGGCGAGGTCACCGGCCCGGTCGCGCCAGCGCTCGCGAACTACGCCCTGCCGACCTCGCAGTACCCGCTCTACACGCGCGACGTCGCGAAGGCCAAGCAGCTGCTGCAAGAGGCCAACGTGGGGCCCGTCTCCTTCACGATCCTCACGGCGACAACAGAGCCCGCGTACGGGAAGGACGAAGCGCAGCTCGTCCAGGCGCAGCTCGCGGAGGCCGGCATCACCGTGAAGATCGACGCAATCGAGCTGACGCAGTACGTCGACCGATGGCTCAAGGCCGACTTCGACATGGCCACCGGTCTCAACGGCGGCGGCCCCGACCCCGACTTCTACGTCTACCGCTACTTCACCGACGACGGGAACCTCAACTTCGTCACGAGCTACAAGAATCCGGTCTCGAGCGATGCGATCAAGCAGGCCCGGGCCGCGACCGACCCGGCGAAGCGCAAGGATCTCTACACGACCGCGCAGAAGGAGCTCGTGAACGGCGTCCCGTTCATCTGGCTCTTCGTGGGGCGCGACTACAACGCGACGCTCCCGACGACGAAGGGCTTCACGCACCTTCCGAACGGTTCGATCATCTATCTCCGGCAGACCTGGCTCGACAAATAAGTAAGGGGCGGTCGCTGCGCGAGGCGTGAGCCGATATCTCGCGCAGCGACTGCTCGGCGCGATTCCGACCTTGATCGGGGTCTCGCTGCTCACCTTCCTGTTCATCCGGCTCATCCCCGGGGACGCCATCGCGGCGCGGCTCGGCACGTCGACGGCCCTCACCCCAGACCAGCTCGCGAGCCTGCGCGCGTACTTCGGCCTCGATCAGCCCCTGTTGGTCCAGTACTGGACCTGGCTGACCTCGCTCCTCCGCGGCGACGCCGGTTATTCGATCCGGACGGGACGGCCGGTCCTCGTCGAGATCGCGGAGCGCCTCCCCGCGACGCTCGAGCTCGCCGCGGCGGCGGCGCTGATCGCGATCGCGCTCGGGATACCGCTGGGCCTGCTGTCGGCGGTCCGGCCGCGCTCGCGCCTCGACGTGGCGGCGCGCATCGGCGGTTTGATCGGGCTCTCGTTGCCGAGCTTCTGGCTCGGGACGCTGATCATCGTGCTGTTCTCGCTCTATCTGCGCTGGCTCCCCAACACCGGCGGCTACGTCGACTTCGTGCGCGACCCGCTCGCCAATCTCAGGCTCCTGCTGTTTCCGGCGATCACGCTCGGTCTCGCGCTCGCCGCGGCGACGATGCGCATGACGCGGTCGGCGATGCTGGACGTGCTCAGCGCCGACTACGTCCGCACCGCGAGGGCAAAAGGTTTGCGGCCGGCGATCGTGCTGCGACGGCATGTCCTCAAGAATGGATTGATCGTCGTGGTCACGCTCCTCGGCATCCAGGTCGGCCAGCTTTTCGGCGGCGCGGTCGTCGTCGAGGAGATCTTCTCGGTTCCGGGCGTCGGCCGCATGCTCCTCACCGCCATCGTGCAACGCGACTACGCGCTCGTTCAGGGCGGAGTCCTCGCGATCGCGATCCTCTTCGTGGCGCTCAACATCGTGGTGGACCTTCTGTATGGCTACCTGGATCCCCGAATCCGCCTCGCGTAACGCGCCCGCGTTCGGCTTTGCCCGGACCGGCGTGCTCGCGGCGATCGCACGCGAGCCCGTCGCCCTCGTCGGCCTCGCGATGGTCGCGATCTACGCCGCGGTCGCGCTTGGCGTGGGGTTCCTGCCGCTTCGCGATCCCCTTCAGATCTCGGCGGACCGCCTCGCCGCGCCCAGCGCGGCGTACCCCTTCGGGACCGATGCTCTCGGGCGCGACCTCTTCAGCCGCGTGCTCTGGGGCGCGCGGCTATCGATTCAGGTCGCGGTGTTCTCGGTCGCGGCGGCCACCGTCGTGGGTGGCGTTCTCGGGCTCGTCTCGGGTTATCTCGGTGGGATCGTCGATCTGGCGATCGGGCGCGTCATGGACGTCTTCTTCGCGTTCCCGGCGATCCTCCTCGCGCTCGGAATCGTCGCCGCGCTCGGACCCGATCCGAAGAACGTGATCATCGCGATCGCGGTCGTGTACACGCCGATCTTCATGCGGGTCGTGCGCGGTCCGGTCCTCGCGCTGAAGGCGCGCGATTTCGTGGAGGCCGCGCGCGCGATCGGAGCCACTCGCGTTCGCATCGTCGTCCGGCACATCGTGCCGAACCTCCTATCGACGCTCATCGTGCAGGTGAGCCTCGCGCTCTCGTGGGCGGTGCTCACCGAGGGCGCGCTCTCGTTCCTCGGGCTCTCGGCCCAGCCGCCGGCGCCGTCGTGGGGCGTGATGCTGAACGAGGGGCGGCAGTATCTCGAGTTCGCGACGCACCTCGCGATCTTCCCAGGCCTCGCGATCATGATCGCCGTGCTCGGCTTCAATTTGCTCGGCGATGGGTTGCGCGACGCCCTCGACCCGCAACGCCGATGAGGATCGTACGCGCGACGGCTGCGCACATCGGTCCGATCGCGGCCCTGATGGCGAGCTCGCCGCTCCTCCACCGCTACCGCGTGACAGCGCGGGGCGCGAAGGCGAGCCTCGCGGAAGCGCTGCACGAGCGAGACCTCGTTCTCGTTGCCGTGGACGGTGACGCGCTGATCGGCCTCGCGTGGGCGATCACCACTCGCGCGCTGGACCGCGCCGCCTATCTGCGGCTGCTGCTCGTCTCCGAGGACGATCACTCGCGCGGGATCGGCGCGGCGCTCCTCGCCCGGGTCGAGCGCGAGGCCCGCGCGTCACGCTGCCGGCATCTGGTGCTGCTTGTGACGAAGACGAACCGCCGCGCGCGTTCGTTCTACGAGCGCCACGGATACGCGCACGTCGGCGACCTCGCCGGATTCGTGCGTCCGGGGATCGCCGAGTCGCTCTACCTGAAGAGCTGGCGCACGTAGGTCCGCGAACGCAGCGGTCGCGACGATGCGACGTGGAGTCCCGCCAGGACCACAGCCATCGTGACCAGGCACGGGCCGAGTACGGCGACGTCGATCGTCTGCATGAGCAGCCCGACGGCCGCAGGTAGCGAGGCGCCGCCGATCATCCCCGCGGCCACCTGGTAGCCGATCGCCCGCGGCGCCGCGGCGCTTCCGATCCGCCGCGGGGTGAGATAGAGAAGGACCGGGACGAAGACGGAGAGCGCCGCGCCGAGGCACGGGAGTGCGAGCAGAGCCGCGACGGGCGGAGGCAGGACCGAAAAAGCGACCGCGCTCGCGAGGGCGCCGAACACGCTGACATCGAACAGCCGCGCCGGCGCCACGCGGTCGCCGAACACAGCGAGGCCGATGCGGCCCGCGGCCAGAGCCGACCAGTAGAGAAAGACAGCGAGGCCGGCGAGGCCGTCGCTCAGCGAGCCGTCCACCGTGAAGCGCGTGTAGGTCCACTGCCCCGCCCCGAGCTCGATCCCGACGTACACGAACATCAGCGCGCAGGCGAGGACCACGGTGCGCCCGATGCTCCGCTCGCCGCTCGGTTCGGCCTCGAGCTCCGGTGCGCCGCCGAGATCCGATCGGACGATGTACGTCGCGACGCCGAGCAGGACGAACGCCGCGGCGGCCGCGACATAGGCTGGGCGCCACGAGTCGGTCGCGACGAGCATCGCCCCGACGAGCGGCGGCCCGAC
>JALYLL010000260.1 GCA_030774255.1 Chloroflexota bacterium
GGCAGAGGAAGCGTGATGCGCCGGACGCCCGGCGCGACGATCGGAGCGTTCAGCGTGCGGGGTCGTTCATGAAGCTCATCACAGATAGAATGGTTATCTCCCGGCCCGTTCGTCTAGAGGCCTAGGATGCAGCCCTCTCAAGGCTGAGATCAGCGGTTCGAATCCGCTACGGGCTACACGCTCCGGACATCGAGATCAAAGGCCTCGCCAGGGAGAGACATTCGACGAGTCGGGCGGCCGGTTTGCACCTGCACTGCGCGCCGCGAGTGCGATCGCGATCAGGAATGGCACATGGGACCAATGCGCCAGAGAATGCAGGAGCCCGCAGTACACGATCCCGCACTCGGGTTCGATCTTCCACCAGATCGATGGATCGGTCGTCGCGAAGATACCGGCAGGGATTTCCCCTATCGCGAGCAGCCCGGCAATGATGCTTACCGCGCGTAGGCTGCGTGTGCCACCCCGGAATGCGAGCGCCGCGAGCACGATGGAGAGCGGCGCGAACACCACCGCTTCACCGATCGGAAGCGCTAGCCGCCGCTCGGCGATCGCGGCGTACAGCGGCTCGGTCGAGAAGGACCAGGCGGCGAGGACGACCGCCAGCATGGCGGCACGTGACGACCGCGGCCGGGGTCCACGCCATGTAGTCACGCCGCGAACCCCTTGCGTAGGTAGGTTCCCGCCTCGGCGAGGATCTGCCGGAGGTCTTCCTTCATGCCACCTTCGATCCACATCGTCACGCTCGTGTCGACAGCGCTTATGCACGCCATCGCCAGGAGGCGTGCGCGAAGTCGCTCCGCCCGCGGCGCTCGCTTCGGCAAGAGCGCCTCGACGATGAGGTCTCGCATTTCCAGCATCAGGAGGAAGGAGCGCGCCGCGAGCGCCGGCTCATCGTGCGAGAGCCGATGCAACACGCGTTGGTGCTGAGGCCGGAACACGGCGAATGCGCGCCGCTGGAGCTCGCCAAGCACGGCCATCACGTGCTCGACGTCGTCCGCGCCTGCGCTCCGCTCGCCCAGCGCCGCTCGCGCGAACGCACGGTCCAGCCGACGCGGGTCCAGCACGATGTCCTCTTTCGTCGGGAAGTAGCGGAAGAACGTGCGCCGACCGATGCCCGCCGCGGCGGCGATATCGTCGATCGTCGTGGCGGCGAAGCCCCGCTGAGCGGACAGCTTCATCGCCGCGTCGACGATGGCCTGCTCGGTGGCCGCCTTCTTTCGCGCGCGCACCCCAGTCACAGCTTTCCTTGTCCACGCCGGCTCATTCGGCACTTGATGCCATATGGCACTACGTGCCATATTAGGCCAAGACGTCAACACGAGGGGAGGCGGTCGAAATGCGCGTTGAGGCATCCGTTCTGATCAGGGCAGACGCGGAGATGGTCTTTCAGTTCATCGCATCACCGGAGAACGGGCCCCGCTGGCAAGAGGGCGCGGTGTCCACGCGCGTTACGACGCCCGGCCCAGTCCGGCTTGGGTCGGAGATGGAGCACGTCGGTCGCTGGCTTCGGATGCGTATTCCGACGCGCGCGGTCGTCACGGTGTTCGAGCCTGTTTCGGCATTTGGCTACGACATCACTACGGCTCTGTCGTCGAAACCGTCGCGAATGCGCTACGTGCTGGAACCGATAGCTGACGGAACGAAGCTCACGCTCTCCAACGAGGCCACGTTGCCTCGCTTCGTCCTGCCTTTCGCTCCGCTCCTTCAGCGAAGCGTCCAGCGCATGTTCGATCGCGACGTCGGGCGGTTGCGCGGCGCGATCGAGGCCGAAAAGGCTGCCGGTCATGAGGTGACAACGTAGTGGTCGGCTAAGCCGGCCGCAGATCGCCAGCAGCGAAAATGTCGGCCATAGACGCCACACTCTGGTGGTAAGTCATGGCCACCGCACAGCGGCATCAAGAATGGGCGGGCGACGAGGCGTGGGCGCGCCGTCAGGACCTATATATCCGAGCCGCTCCGGTGTTCCGGAAGTTCGGCTACCGGGGAGCTACGTTGAAGGCGCTCGCGAATGCATGCGGTCTTTCCATCCCCGGGCTCTATCGGTACTTCCCCTCGAAAAAGGCCTTCGCGTTGTTCCCACTCCGGTCGCTCTATCCCGAGCTGCACGGCCCGCCACCGGATGTAACCGTTGGAGAGCCGATCACGCACCTCGCCGGGTGGATCGAGGGAG
>JALYLL010000261.1 GCA_030774255.1 Chloroflexota bacterium
TCTGCACTCGGAAGGGCATCGACTACAAGACCGAGGCGATGAGCCAGATCCTCGCGCACTACCGCAAGAAGAACCTCGGCCTGCGAAGCTGCCATCCCCGCGACATCGTCGAGCAGCTCATCGACACGGCGCGCTTCCTCGGTCGTCCCGCGCAGCTCACTCCGGACCTGATCGAGATGGCCTGCGACAGCTACTTCGTCTCGCTCGACCCGGGCGGGAACCCGCCCGGGGCCTAGCGACCGGCGCGCAGCGGTGCGTCTGAGCGATTTCGCAATACGCACCCTCGCGGCGATTGGGGCGATCGCTTTTCTTGTCGCGGCTGCGATCCACGTCAGCACGTTCTTCCCGGTGAACGCTGACTACCTCACCGTCGGGGTTTTGATCCTGGTCGCTCCCATGGTGATGGTCTTCGGTGGCGCGATCTTGGCCTTGAATTCACGTCGGCGGATCGTCGTTCCAAGCGCGGGGCCCGGTCTCGCGCTTGCGCTCGGTGTTCTCGGACTCTTCGTTTATGCCGGCATCAACTTCTTCACGACGCGGCTTTTCGGACAGCCGGAAGCGACTGGCGGTTCGTATTTCCTGAATGCTCATGGGTTTCGCGTTCCGATAGATCGTCAGCAGTACGAGGAAGCCGTGCGGCTGCAGGTCCGGTCGTTGAGTGGGCACTTCCTGCTCTTCATCGGCGTCGGCGCGGCCCTGCTCGTCGCAACGCTTAGTCAGTCCCTGCTCACGGGGTCGGCGCGACCAGCCCTCGCGCTCGATCTGGAGCGACGTCGGATGGACGTCACGCCACGAGCGCGAATTTATCTCGGCATGTTCGGTGTGATCTCAGCGCTCGTTGTGGCTTATTGGCTGGTTTCAGGTTCGGTCCAGGGAGGTGGGCCGCCGGTCTGGGTTATCGCCGTGGTCGCGATCACCCTCTTCAACGTCGTCCGGTACTGGCGGTGGATTACGCGAGGCCGAGCTGATAGTTCGCGATCACATCCGGTCGAGCGTCCGCGGAACCCGCCGGGGTCTTAGCTTCCGCTACCGCCCCCCAAGGCCTAGGAACGGCACGGATCCGTTCGTCGACTGGGGAAGCTTGCCGTCCCACTTGACCAATGCGAGGTACTCGAGCACCTCGGGCGTGAGTGTCGTCTGGATCGTCTTGTTGGCGCTCGCCTCGGCCTCCGCGCGCGCGAGGGTGGCCTCCGCCTCGGCTTTTGCGACGGCGACCCGCTGCTGCGCCTGGATCTGCGCGCTACGCAGCTTCTGCTCTTCCTCGACCACGGCCTGCTTCGCGGCGTTCGCGGCCTCGATCGCGTTCTTGAACTCCTGGGAGAAGCGGAAGTCGAGCACGTTGAGCTCCTCGACGGCGATCCCGAACCGTCCGAGGCGCCCGCTGAGAAGGTCCTGTGCCACGCGCTTGACCGCGTCACGCTGGGTGATGAGCTCGCTCGACGTGAACTGCGCCATCGTCGCCTTGAACGTCTCCTGCACGGCCGGCTCGATGACGCGTTGCCGGTAATCGACGCCGATCGTGGTGAAGATCGTTGGCACGTCAGCCGCAGCGACGCGGAAGTTGAGGGAGATCACGCCGACCACCTCCTGAAGGTCCTTCGAGGCGGCCGACCCCTGGTAGTCGAGCCGCTGGACGCGCGTGTCGAACAGCGTGATCGACTCGCCGAGCCCAAGCCGATACGTCCCGGGCATCATCGGCGAGTCGGCCGCGACGCCATACCGCGTGAGCATGCCGACATGTCCGGACTCGACCGTTCCGACCATGCCCAGCACGGTCAAGCCGCCGATCGCGATGACGGCCACGGCACCAAGCACCGCGAGTGTCTTGCCTCGGATCTTCATTTCAGCCGATCCTCCCGATTTCGAACACCTTCTGGCTCACAACAGCAAGGTCGCACGAGGCTTGATCGTTCGAATCGGGGAAAGGGCCTATTCGTGTGCTCAATTCCGGTACTCACCGCAGGATGGACAGCCTCCGACCGTGACGTGCCCGGCGCGTACGCCCTAGAAGCCCGGCGGCCAGAGGTAAGGTGGTGGGACGGTCGGATACGGAGGACCGAGCTGCAGCACGATGTCGTCTTTGTTGTCGAGGACGATCGTCTCGGGCGCGCCGTCAAAGGGCTTCTGATTCTCGAATGCCTTGATGGTCTCGCCGCGCCCGACGCTCTCGGTGCCGATGTGCGTGCCGCTCAGTTGCTGGCGCCAGACGCTGAAGAAATCACCGAGCGTCAACATGCGAGCGTCGCCGGCCTCGATGTGGATGATTCCGGTCGAGTCGTGCGTGTGGAGCCAGCAAATCGACGTCGCCGTGATGCCGATATTCGCGGGAACCGGGCGCGACTCGCCTCGGATAATGATGGTCAGGTGGGCGTGGGCGTGACGCTCGAAGCGTTCGCTCGATCCGCACGGGACGTTCGCTCCGAACGTCGGCGAAGGCGTCGATGCCGGGGGCACGGGCGCAGCGCATCCGGCGACGACGGCCGCGAGAAGGAAAGCAACTCCGCGTCTCACTTCCTTCGCTGTGCCTCCTCGTACCGACGCGCGTGCGGCACCACGGTGATCCAGCGTGGCAGGGCCGGCCGGGTCGTGCGAATGAGGCTGATCGCGGCCCTCTGGAAACGCCGCTCCGCTAGCCCGAAAGACAGCCCGAATGCTGACCGAAGCTGGACGGGGAGGAGGCCCGCGGTGATGGCATCGTTGGGCCAGTAGACCCCCTTCGGCAACGAGCGGATTGGGTGGATGACTTCCTCGGCTACTGAGATCGCCGTGGCGTCGGGGATGACCTCAGTGGTGAGCATCTCTGCCTCATAACGCTCGAGGTCGGCGTACGTGGCGGGGAACAGATCCTTCGGCACGCCGAGCTCACCGGCGAAGAACTTGCCCTCAGCCCAGTACGCGTCGCGTTCGGCGTCGCCCAGGCGCCCCATCACCGCTTCGTACCACCGCACCGAGGTCAACACCAGAGTTCCCTGAACCCACAGCATCAGCTGCGGGTCGCGCGCGCGATACGCGCGCC
>JALYLL010000262.1 GCA_030774255.1 Chloroflexota bacterium
TCGACGCCCGAGGAGATTCCGCGGGCGTCGCGACCACGCTCTTCATTTGGAACGCCGCGTTCGGCTTCGGCGTCATCGCTCTTGCGAGCCTCTACAGCATCGGGCCGATCTCGCTCGCGTACTTCGCTCCGTGGACGTGGCTGGTGCGCTTCGGGATCGCGCTCGGCACGAACTCATTCGCGCTCTTCGTCCCGAGTGCGCGGATCCCACCGCTGGACCTGCGATCGATCATCTCGCACGCGGGGATACCGGAGCTCATCGCGTACATCGTCCTCGCGACCGTTCTCGCGAACGCCTCGCTCTGGACCCAGCGGCGCATCACCGACCGGAATGTCGTTCGCGTCCGGCATCTGCGCGACATCCGGCTGACGCGTCTCGAGCTTTCGCTCGTCGCCGTCGCATTCGTTCTCCTCGCCGGCGCGGCGCTCATCGAGACCTCGCAGATCGCCCGACTCCAGGCCATCTAGAGCCATTGGGGGGCTCTGCCCCCCAGCCCCCAGGTGGAAAAGGTCCCTCGCTAGACTCGACTCGTGAAGAACGGCGAACGCCGCCGTGTCGTGGTGACGGGTCTTGGCATGATCACCCCCCTCGGCTCGACGGTGGAAAAGACCTGGGACGGCATCCTCGCTGGCAAGAGCGGTATCGGGCCGATCACCCGCTTTGACGCGACGGGCCTCGAGACGACCATCGCCGGCGAGGTTCGCGACTTCGATCCGCAGGACTACATGGACCGCAAGGAGATACGCCGCTCCGACCGGTTCGTGCACTTCGCGGTCGCGTCCGCCGGACAGGCCCTGAAGTCGGCTCGTCTCGAGATCTCCCCGGAGCTCGCGCCACGCATCGGCGTCGCCTTCGGCTCGGGCATCGGCGGGGTTGAGACTCTCGTCGACCAGGTGCTGATCCACGACAAGGATCCGCGGAGGGTATCGCCGTTCCTCATCCCGATGATGATCATCGACATGGCGGCCGGCGAGATCGCGATGAAGTACGGCGCCAAGGGACCGAACATGGGGCACGTGTCGGCGTGCGCGTCGAGCGCGAACGCCATCGGCGAGGCGACCGAGATCATCCGCCGCGGCCAGGCCGACGTGATGCTCGCCGGCGGGTCCGAAGCCGGCCTGATCAAGATCGCGATCGGCGCGTTCAACCAGGCTCGCGCGCTCTCCACCAGGAACGACGCGCCCGAAAAAGCGTCGCGCCCCTTCGACAAGGACCGCGACGGCTTCGTATTCAGCGAAGGCGCGGGCTGCCTCGTGCTAGAGGAGCTCGAGTTCGCGCGCGCGCGCGGTGCGACGATCCTCGCCGAGTTCATCGGATACGGGATGTCCGCCGACTCGTACCACGTGACCGCGCCGCCGCCGGGCGGAGAGGGCGCTGTGCGCGCCATGCGCATGGCCCTTGCCGACGCTGATGTGAAGCCGGAGGCGATCGGCTACGTGAACGCTCACGGGACGTCCACGCAGGCCAACGATGGGGCCGAGACCGCGGCGCTCAAGACGGTCTTCGGCGATCACGCCCACAAGCTCGCGATCTCGTCCACGAAGTCGATGACCGGTCACACTCTCGGCGCGGCCGGCGCTATCGAGGCCGCGCTCTGCATCCTCGGGATGCGGAATGACATGCTTCCGCCGACGATCAACCAGGTGACGCCCGATCCCGACTGCGACCTCGACTACATACCGAACCACGCGCGCAAAGCGAAGGTCGACCTCTCGCTCTCCAACTCGATGGGCTTCGGCGGCCACAATGTCGCTCTCGTGATTCGCAAGGAAGCGGCCTGATGCCCGATCCGCGAAGGGTTCGCGCCGACGCGAACGCGCTCGTCGCCGAGCTCCTCGAGCGCCTTGCGAACGACGAGGTCGGCGAGCTCGAGGTGAAGCGCGGCGGCGTGCGCGTGCGCGTCGCCAAGAACGGCGGCCGTGTCGCGGCGAGCGCTCCGGGCGCCGTCGTTGCATCGCACGCGGCGCCGGCTGTTCCGGCCGCGCCGGTGAAGGAGCTGCCCACCGTCAACGCGCCGCTCACCGGGATCTTCTACCGCGCGTCGTCGCCGCAGACGGACGCCTTCGTGCAGGTCGGGTCGAGCGTGGAAACCGGGCAGGTCATCGGTCTCATCGAGGCGATGAAGCTCTTCAACGAGATCCGCTCGACCGAGTCGGGGCGGGTGCGGCGAATCTTTGCCGAGAACGGCCAGCTCGTCCGCTCGCGTCAGCCGCTGCTCGAGGTAGAGCCGTCATGAGCGCGGCCCGGTGCGTCATCTGCGGCGCGCCCCTCGGCGATGGCGCGCTGCGGGTGCGCTACGAGGACCGGATCTACGCGTTCGACGCGCTCAAATGCAAGCGCATCTTCCAGGAGAATCCGGATCGTTATCTGGATGCGACGGGCGGCGTGCTCGAGGAGCCGCGTTAAGTGGACTGGTTCTTCGTTCTCATCGGTTTGGTCATCTTCATTGGCCCGGTCGTGTGGGCGCTCACCGTCGGACGGAAGGGCGGCGCGCCGGAGAAGGACGACGCAAAAGGCGCGACCGCGTACGGTTCGTTCATCACACGGGTCCTCACCGGAGGGCGGAGGGGCTAGTCGGTCCGGCGAGAAAGAGCTGAGAGGATCACCGCGCGAATGAGGCCTTCAGGCATTCGATCGCTGACATAGGCCATGGCCCGCATCAGCGGCGCGGGCTCGTTCGCGCGCACCTGCACCGCGTAGACGACGGTAGGGACGCGGTCGGAAAGCTCCTCCACCACCGCCGCATCCGCTTTTCCGTAGGAGCTCAAGATGGCGAAAGGCGCATCAGCCTCGACCTCCGACGCGTCCTCCACGCGAAACAGCGAGAAGGGCAGCTCCAACGACCGCAGAAGCCGGAAGACACTGCCGTACGGATCGACGACTGGGA
>JALYLL010000263.1 GCA_030774255.1 Chloroflexota bacterium
CGATCGGCCGCGATGCTCGCGCTCCGCTACGCCGGCCTTTCCTACGCCGAGATCGCCGCAGCGCTTGACGTCCGCGCGTCGAGCGTTGGCACCCTGCTCAGACGCGCGGAAGATGCTTTCCGGAGGGAACTGCAATGAACGACACCGATATCGAGCGCGCGCTCGGCACGACCGAGCCCCGTGTGAATGCCGACGAGGCGCTCGCGCGATTCCAGGCGAGGGTCCAGACCGAAGGGATCGCGCCGGTGGTCCCGGTCGCACGCCCACGTGTCACGTCGCGCTGGCTACAGGGCCTCGCGGCCGCGGCCGGCGTGGTGATCGTCGCGAGCGCGCTCACGCTTTCCGGCGTTGCCGAATCGGTTCTGAAGATCTTCGAGCCGAAGAGCGTGGTCGCCGTGCCCCTGACGCAGGGCGACCTCAACTACCTCGGGCAAGCGTGCGCGGGCCTGAATCTCCAGGAGTGCATGGGCGCGTACGGCACGTTCGAGTGGACGGCGCCGCCGCAGCCGAAGGAAGTCAGCTCGCGCAGCCAGGCATCGGCTCAGGCCGGGTTCACCGCGCTGGCACCGAGCTCTCTGCCGTCGAGCGTGACGGGCGACCCGCGCTACGGCGTGATCAACCGTTCGACCGCGACCTTCACCTTCAGCGCCGACTCGACGCAGCAGACGGCCGCGCGCCAGAACCGCACGGCACCGCCGCTGCCCGCCAACATCGACGGCAGCAAGCTCTTCATTACGGGCGGCCCCGCGGTCGTACAGCTCTGGGGCGCTCCGGCCGGAACGCCAAGCGCCTCGGGCGCCTACCCCGACGTTCCGACACTCGTCGTCGGACAGGCGAAGGCTCCGACGGTCTCGAGCGATCGCGTCACGGTCGATGAGCTGCGCAGCTACCTCCTGTCGCAGCCGGGTATTTCGCCACAGCTCGCCGCGGCGATTCGCGCGATAGGCGACCCCTCGAGCACGCTGCCGGTGCCGGTGCCGGCCGAGCTCGCCATCTCCCACCCCGTGACCGTGCAGGGCGTGCAGGGCCTGTACGTCGGCGACAACACCGGTATCGCGAGCGCCGTCATCTGGCAGAAGGACGGCATGATGTTCGAGGTGATCGGGTCGTTTACTGAGAGCCAGGCTCTCGCGATCGCGAACTCCATGCGGTAGGTGGCGATCGCCACCGGCGCGATCCGGCTCGAGCACGTCACGAAGCGCTACGCGAAGGTCGTCGCGCTGGACGACCTCTCGCTCTCGGTGGACCACGGCGTGTTCGGCTTCCTTGGGCCGAACGGCGCGGGGAAGACGACCGCCGTGAAGATCCTTCTCGGGCTCACGCGACCGACCACCGGGAGCGGAACCCTTGCTGGCGCGGCCTTCGGATCGAAGGCGTCGCTCGGCCGGATCGGCTATCTGCCGGAGCTCTTCCGTTATCAATCGTGGCTCACTGCGCGCGAAGTGCTCGCACTCCATTGCGAGCTCGCGGGCATCGATCGCGCGCGCTGGGCATCGGAGATCGATCGCATCCTCGCGACGGTCGGGCTCGCCGATCGCGGCACGAGCCGCGTGGGCACATTCTCCAAAGGCATGCAGCAGCGCCTCGGACTCGGCGTGGCGCTTCTCGACGAACCCGCAGTCGTGCTCCTCGACGAGCCGACGAGCGCGCTCGATCCGGTCGGCCGCCACGACGTGCGCGAGATCATCCACGCGCTCCGCGAGCGGGGAACCATCGTCTTCCTCAACTCACACCTGCTGAGCGAGGTGGAGCAGGTCTGCGATGCCGTCGCGATCGTCGACCGCGGCAAGGTCGTGGCGCAAGGCGATCTCGCGCAGCTGCTTGGGACATCAACCGTGCGTGTCCGCGCGACCGGAATCTCTCGCGAGGCGCGCGCGGCGATTGCCCGGTTTGGCGAGCTCGATGATGACGCCGACGGCGCGCTTGTGATCAAGGGCATCGAACGCGAGCGGATCCCCGAGCTGGTGAGCGCGATCGTCGCATCCGGCGCGCGCGTGTACGCGGTCGAGCCCCGGCACGAATCGCTCGAAGAGCGCTTCCTGAGCCTTCTGGGGCAGTGAGATGAGGTCGACGCTCGTCGTCGCACGTCAGGTCGTGAACGAAGCCTCGCGGCGCCGTCTCCTTATCGCGCTGGTGCTGCTCACGCTCGTAGTCATCGCGCTCACTGTCTGGGGAGTGTCGCGCATCGACGACCTTCGCAATGGCGGACAGCCCCTCTCGGACGCGCAGAAGAAAACGATCGTCTCGCAGCTCCTGATCCTCGTGATGTTCATGTTCAGCTGGGTGCTGTCGCTTGCCGCCGTATTCGTCGCCTCACCGGCGATATCGGGAGAGCTCGAGTCCGGGATCGCGCTCGCGATCCTCTCGCGTCCGATCTCGCGCGCCGAGTACGTGATCGGGAAGTGGCTCGGCCTCGGCGCGCTCGTCGTCGCGTACGGCCTCGCCGCAGGGATCGTGGAGATCCTCGCGGTGCAGGTGGTGAGCGGCTATCAGCCGCCGCATCCGTTCGAGTTCCTCGGCTTCGTCATCGGTGAAGGGATCGTGATCCTCACCTTCGCCCTCATGCTGTCGACGCGTGTGGCCGGGATGGTCGGCGGGGTGATCGCGGCGATCCTCTTCGGCATCGC
>JALYLL010000264.1 GCA_030774255.1 Chloroflexota bacterium
ATGGGCTTCGCGCCCGCACCGTTGACCGCGCTGGAGAAACGGCTCTAGATCGCGCGGTGAGGGCAGGCCCGGTCGTCGTACTGATCGCGTCCCCTCTCGAGCGCGAGTACGTCGATCGGATCCGCGCAGTCGATCCGCGGATCGAAGTACTTCACGACCCCGCTCTACTGCCGCAGCCGCGCTATGTCTCGGACCACGCCGGCGCTCCAATGACGCGCACGCCGGACCAGGAAGCGCGGTTCCTCGAGATGTTGGGACGCGCCGAGGTGGTGTTCGATTTCCCGTCCGGGCACTTCCGCGATCTCCCGGCCGTCGCGCCGCGCCTCCGCTGGCTGCAGGCGACGAGCGCGGGCATCGGCCAGTTTGTCCAACGCCTCGGTCTCGACCGCACGGAGATCACGTTCACAACCGCGAGCGGTGTCCACGCGCGCCCGCTCGCCGACTTCTGCCTGATGGCGATGCTCATGTTTGCGAAGAACTACGTCTGGATGGAGCGGGACAAAAAGGCGAAGCGCTGGGAGCGCTACTCCGGCGAGGAGCTGACCGGGAAGACGCTCGCGATCGTCGGCGTCGGCCGCGTTGGCCAGGAGGTCGCGCGCCACGGCAAACGAATGGACATGCGAGTGACGGGGATGCGGCGATCGGAGGCGCCCGTGCCGGATGTCGACAAGCTCTTTGATCGAGCGGACCTGCACGCGATGCTGCGGGAGGCGGACTTCCTCGTGCTCGCCGCGCCGCATACGCCGGAGACCGAGGGGATCATCGGAGAAGCGGAGCTCGCGTTGCTGAAGCCGAACGCCGTCCTGATCAACATCGGCCGAGGCCAACTGGTCGACGAGGACGCGCTGATCCGCGCTCTTCAGGAGAAGCGTCTGGCCGGCGCGGCACTCGACGTCCTCCGCGACGAGCCGCCGCCCCAGGATTCGCCGCTCTGGGACATGCCGAACGTGATCTTGAGTCCACATTCCGCGAGCACGGTCACGCCGGAGAACGAGCGCATCACCGAGATCTTCTGCGACAACCTGCGCCGCTACCTGCGCGGCCAGCCACTTCGCAACGTCCTCGACAAGAAGAAGCTCTACTAACCAATCCGCGCCCGAACTCGTCGGGATACCCTAGAAGTGTGAAGGACGAAATCCGCACGCTGCCGAAGCAGTACCACGGCGCGATCGAGCACTGGCAGCGTCACAACTTCCCGGACTTTCCAAAGCTGGCCGAGGAGTGGGACCGCTTCTTCCCGAAGGACGAGCCCTTCTGCCTCTGCGCCAAGATCGCGGAGGACATCCCGAGCCAGATCGAGGTGGGCGATCGCAAGGGTCAGGAGAAGGCGCTCGCGCCGAAGGATCTGCCCGAGGAGGCCGCCCAGCACCTATTGATGCAGATCAAGGCGCAGGCGTCGACCGAGTTCGGCTCAATCCAGCAGCATCAGGGGACGCTCGCGCGCGCGCAGGAGCCGCAGGACCACGCCTGGGCGCTCCGCGTCATGGCTGAGGAGCTGCGCCACGGCTATCAAATGGTCCACCTCCTCACGAGCGCCGACTGGTCGCCGGTCACGAACACGAAGGCCGCCGACATGGTCGAGGAGATCCTCTCGATGCAGACCGGATCGCATGTGCTCGCGGCGTTCAATCTCGAGTACGACAGCTTCCTGGACAACGTCGTGTTCGCCGCGTTCATCGACCGGGTGGGGAAGTACCAGCTCACGATGCAGAAGATCTCCGCCTACAAGCCGTACGCGTCGAGCATGCCGCCGATGCTCCGCGAGGAGGCGTTCCACCTCGCGGCCGGCGTGATCCCGCTGCGACGATGGGTCGAGGCCGCCGCGCGCGGGGACGGCTACATCACGGTGCAGGACATCCAGAAGGCGACACAGAAATGGTTCGGCCGCGGGCTCGAGATGTTCGGCGACGAGCGCGGCGGTCAGACGAACGTGAAATATGGACTGAAGGACATGGCGAACCGCGAGGCGCAGGACATGTACATCGACGAATGCCAGCGCATGTACGACGACTTGAACGAGCGCTACGTGCGCGCGCGCCTGCCGAAGCTCTCGCGCGACGAGGCCGAGAAGG
>JALYLL010000265.1 GCA_030774255.1 Chloroflexota bacterium
TGGCGCGCTCCGCAGGGGTGAGCGTCTTGAGTCGATCGATGGCGGCCGCGCGCGCCTCTTGCAACGCGACGCGGAGATCGAGGTCGCCTCGATCCGCGGCGTTCGTCGGCTCGCCCATCGCCTTCAACGGGCCGACGAGCGCGTAGACGTAGGACTTATCGGCGCCGAGGACGTGGAGGAGGATGTCGCGCAGGGATCGGCCTTTTGGCGGCTTCGCGCGCAGGCGCTTCTCGTCGATCCCCTTCACGAGCGCTAGGAGATCCGCGCGTGACCACTCGAGCCACCGGAGATAACGCGCGAGCGCGGCCGGGCCGAGTGGCTTGAGGTCCTGCGGCCAGAGCACCTGACCGGAGAAGAGACCCGCGGTGTTGTGCTCCGCGATGCGCGTCTCGAATTTCTCGTTCGGATCGACCTTTTCGCCGTGGCGGTGCAAATAGCCGAGGTATGCGCGGATCGCATCGGGCATCGCCGCGACGGCCTCGTCGGTGGTGTCGCCCTGCACGACGCAGCCGAGCAGGTCGAGGACGTGGGCGAGGGTCTTCTTTCGCTGCGGACCGGATTCGAGATAGAGCGCGTATCGAGATCTCATACGGCGCTAAACGAGGGAGGGCCGTCGCACCGGCCCTCCTTGAGACCAGCTCAGGGCAACGTGTACTGAGCGGACGCGGCGTGCGTCTCCGCGCCGAAGTTGCACTCGACCAACTGGGTTCCGCTCCCCGCACCAGGTTGCGCCGGGTAGGTCCAAGACACCTTTCCGACTGCATCCGCTGTCTTCACGACCTGAAGCGCAGAGGCCAACACGATCGTGTTGTCGGGAAGCGTCGCGAGAGCGACACAAACGGCACCGGGTTTCGTTGTCGCGGCAATCGCGCCGTTCTGGCTTTGAGTCATCTGGACCCCGAACGTGGGCGTGTTCACGGTGAAGGACGCGCTCTTGGACACACCACCCGCGGTGATCGTGACGGTACGAAGTCCCTGTGTTGTGGCGAAGACCGTGATACCCCAGCTTCCGTCGGAAGCGACCGACTCGTCCGTGATCGTGTCAGTGCCATCCGCAAAACCAGGGACCGTGATCCGATAGTTGATGGGAGCCGCGCCTGGCGGCAGACCATAGAAGCGGCAGCGGAACGAGGAACCAGAGGTGTCCGCGGTCGGCGTGCAGCTTGACGTCCCGAAGGGCGCCGACGGAGCGGCCGTCATCCCCTCATATGCCATCGCCGAGTCTCCGCCCCGGTCGTTGAGCTCGAGGACGACGGCACCGACGCCGCCCGCGCTCGCCTCGATCGCTACCGCGTACTGAGTGTTATCGCTGAGCTGCGGAATGCTGCGCGGATCGACCTTGATGCTCATCCCCGCCGAGAACCCGAAGGTGAGTGCCTGTGTGTAGACGAGGACGCCATCCGCAAACCGGTACCACTTCAACGTGGCGGCGAATCCGTCCTGCGACTGAACGACGATGGGTGTCGTCCAGCCCGACGGCCCACCGAGGGTTCGCGTTATGTTCGGAAGGTAGACACGGTTCGAGTACTCCGCGCCCCCAGTGAAGGCCATCGCGCTGGTCGGGCCGCGCGTGTCGACGAGAACCGCGAATTGCCCACCGCGCACACCGATCGATCGCTCGCCATCCGGCAAGCCGGATGTGGCGAAGTCGTAGACCCATACGGCGCCGGGCGCAAGGGTCGCGGGCCCACTCTGGGTCGCTGTGATCGGCCCACCCAGCGAACCCCAGTAGAGAACCGGTTGCGCGGCCGCCGTGCCGGCATTCTGCACGAGGATCCGGCTCGTCCTGCCACCGACGTTCTTCGCGGCGTAGGGTGCGAATGACCGAATCTCATTGGTCGCGAGGACGCCGTTGTAGCTGAACGCGCGCGGCGCGACGACGTTGGCGTCGTCGTTGTGGCAGTTCACCACGACACCGATGGGCTGCGTCGCCGTCATCGTGACGCCGTATTCCGTCCCTGCGACGAGACCGGATTCGAAGCGAGGATCGATGAATTGCGATCCGCCCGCGGGCACCGCCCGGCTGATCTGCGCAGTCTTCAGGCCGTCGTAGCTCTTGAACTCGGCCGTCACGGCGCCAAGGCCGGTCCCGAGGTTCTGCGTGATGACCGTGCAGTAGAACCCGCCGGAGAGCGCCGCAACGTATGGCAGATACACCTTCGTCGATCCCGAGGTGAGTCCGTCGTACGAGAGCGCCTCCTGGCGCTGCGGGTTCGCCTCGTTCTGGTGCTCGTTCACGACGGCAACGACGGGCGATCCGAAGGACTTGATCACGACCGAGTACTGGCCGCCCGCCGCTAGCTCGGCGTCAGCGTTCGGCGCGTGGAATACGGAGGTCCCCGGCGCCAGTCCCGCGACCGTCCGCGACTTCACGACCGCGCCGTCCGAGAATCTGCGGAATTCGAAGGTGAGGTTGGTCGAGTTGGACCCGACGTTCTGAACGATGAATGGCGTGTTCCACCCATCCGGACCGCCGAGCATCTTCACGATGTTCGGCAGGTAGATCGTGGTGGTGGCCTGCAGATCCACTGCGAGCGCGGTGGTCCTGGGGGCGATCGGCGTCATCGCCAGTACGAATGTGGCCGTAAGCACGAGCGTCGACATGCGGAAACCCATGTGTTTGTCCCCTCCTCCGCCGTTGTAGCCAGGCAAGCCCCAGATGAGCGACGGTTAATCGTGCGCCGGTTTGTCAAGCAATCAAGCGCCGGCGACACCGCCCAAGAATGGCGATAACGGGAGCGCGGGACGTGATCTCCGACACGTGGCGGGCGTCGTCGTGAGTAACAGCGCGAAGCCGTTGTCGGGGCTACTGGCCTCCGTACCCGATGGAGCTGACGACCTTGCCGGACGCATCAAGAAGGTTCGCCCGATCGCCCGCGTTGTTCCATTGGGCGGTGGCCTTGCCCCAACTCAGGCCGCACCACTCCGGATGCAGTTCGTTCGTGTAGAGGCGGCAGATCTGGCCCGGCTGCATCGTGAGGCCACTGAAGACGTAGGTCTGCGCGCCGCGCACGCTCGTGATACGCCAGCCCGACATGTCCTGCGGCACCGTCCCCTGGTTTTGGAACTCGACGTATTCATCCGGCTCGGAGGCGCTGACCTTTCCGTTGAAGAGGATGTCGGTGAGCAGGACGTTTGCGGCGGCGACGACGGCGCCGACGGCGAACCCCTCGTAGATCATCGCGTTATCGGCGCCATCCGCCAGCTCGATCACGATCGCGTTGAGCGTTCCCGGGTCGCTCCCGCGAAGCCCCCTAATGGTGACGGCGTACTGAGTGTCCTCGGTCAGTCCCGGAACGCTGCGCGGATCGATCCGCACGGCGCCCGACGGCGGAAGCACCACGGTCTGCGGCGTGACGGCGCCGCTCCGGAAGCTTCGCCACGAGAGCGTCGCGCTGTTGGCAGTCGCGGCTTGAAGCAGGATCGGTGTCGTCCAACCGGCAGGACCGCCGAGTGTTCGGGTCACGTTCGGCAGAGAAAATATCGAGTTTGGCTGGACGTTCGCGCTGTATCCCATCGCGCTCGCCGGGCTGATCACGTTGACGACGGCGGCGACCGGGCCGCTCGCGTTCGCGACAAAGCTGAATTCCCCGTCCGGAAGACAGTCGACGGTGAGGGCGATGCAATACGGCGATGTCGTGTCGCCGTTCGCGTATCGCGGATCGAAGACCCAGGCCGCGCCAGGCGAGAGTGAGGTGCGGCGCGTGAATCGTCGGGCCGTTCCGCCGCCGAGCGGCGTGAAGCTGATGGACGGCGTCACCCCGGCGGCGCCGACGTTCTGGACCACGATGGTCGACGTCGTGCCGGCGCGGCCGCTGTCGTTCGCGTTCTTGGCCGCGTACGCACCGTAGATAGCGAATGCGCCACGCGCGATCCCGTCCGTGCTGTACGCCACCGGGTTCGCAACGCCGGGACCGTCGTTCTGGGTGTTCACGACGACCGCGATCGGCTGGGTGGACGAGAGCGTGGCGGCGTATTGCCGGCCGTCAACGAGACCGGGCTCGATAT
Organism: Chloroflexota bacterium; assembly: GCA_030774255.1. Classification (GTDB taxonomy): domain Bacteria; phylum Chloroflexota; class Limnocylindria; order P2-11E; family P2-11E; genus 3-1-20CM-2-70-9. Next base: position 4,009 of record JALYLL010000265.1, read on the forward strand.
TGGGCTCGATGAACTGCGACTGGCTCGGCTGGATCGTTCGGCTGCTGACGACCGCGGCGCCGCCGTCGAACGGCACGAAGCGCGCGGTGACGGTCGTCGTCGCGCTACCGAGGTTCTGCATGATGATCGGCGTGTGGTAGCCGAAGAAGCGGCGCACCACGTTGGGGACCCACACGGTGGTCGCACCCTCTGCGAAACCGACATAGCTCATCGCCTCGGCTCGCGCGCCCGAGCCCTGGTGCTCGTTGACGACCGACACGATGGTCGCGCCGAAGCTCCGAACGACTACGGAGAATTGGCTGTCGTTCGGCAGCGCCGGGTCATTGACGAGGGTTCCGGCGAATGATGCCCCGGGCGCGAGACCCGAAACGATCCGCCGCCAGACGCAACTGCCATCGGTAAAACGCTTGAACTCGATCTCGAGGTCCGTCGGCGTCGTGCCGCTGTTCTGCACGATGAACGGCGTCGTGAAGCCGTCCGCTCCTCCGAGCGTCTTCGTCACGTTCGGGAGATAGTTCGTGACCGTCGGCGGATCCGAACGAGCGGGGGCGCACGGCCCGGTGGAGGTGGCGCTCATCTTCAGAGTCCCGCTGCCGTAGTCGTTATCCGGGCCAATAGGACCGCCGTCGGTGGCAGTGGACATCAAGAATGAACGGACCTGCGCGGGGGTGAAGGTCGGATTCGCCTCTAAGACGAGGGCCGCGGCGCCGGCAACGTGCGGCGACGAGGAGGACGTGCCGGCAAAACCGACGCTCGGCGAGCACCCGGATGCGCCGCCGTACGTCGCGGTCGAGACCTCGCTCGGACCGAGAATGTCCGGCTTTATCCGGCCGTCGATCGTTGGGCCGCGCGAGCTGTAGATGTCGACGAGACCGCTCAGCCAGCATTCGGCGCCGACCGAGATGACCGACGCAACGGTGGCGGGTTCGATGATGCTGCCGGCGGCGACTGGGTTGTCCAACCGAGAGCCCGAGATGAAGAGGTCGATGCGCGGCGTTCCGATGCCGCTCGTCCGCCAGATCCCGAGCCGGAATGTCGACTCCGCGGGATTCAGATTCTGGTAGCAGAACACCTCGCGGGGCTGGGCGCCAACGCTTGGGCGGTCCGAGCGGCTCACCGGCGTAACGGGATCCGCGCCGTAGAGAAAGATGTCGTAGTCGCTCAGCGCGGTCGGCCACTCATCCCATTTCAGGTACGCGCAGACCTCATAGGGATACGGGAGCTGGAACGTCTCCCGGTCGACTCCTGGCGCGAATTGTTGCCATTGACCACCGGGCGCCGGAACGAATGACCCGGACCAGTGCCGCTGCGCGTGATTCCCTGCCGCGTTGACCCACGTGATGCCCGAAGCGACGGCGTCGGCAACGATCCCTTCGACCGTGGCCGGTCCGCCACGGCCGTCGCCGCGTGAGGACGCGGGGTAGCCGGCCGAGAAGTTGATCACGCGGATGCCCTGCGCCTTGGCGTAGTCCACGGCGGATTGAAGCGCGGAAAGTCCGTCTCCGATGCAAATCAAATACAACGAGGCCTCGGGTGCCATGTCGTAGGCGATCTCGGCGACCGCCGTGCCGTGTGCTCCATCGTCGGCTGGCGTGAGAAGGCCGCCCGAGCAGAGGTCCATCGTGATCAGATTTGACGGCAGGTCGCCCGACGCCTGACGCGCGGGGTAATCCGCGAAGCTCCCGTCGACGACGCCGATCTTGACACCCCGACCGCGCCGGCCTTGGCTTTGCAAGGCCGTGGTCCCGGTGCTGGCGACGCCCTCCGTTGTTACGGATTGTCGCTCCAGATGTTCCAAAGGACTGATGTATCGAACATCGCCGCGAGATCCGATCCGCTCGATCGCCGCGGCCGGAAGGTCTGCCTCGATCAACCCGGGGACCGCGCCGAGAACACGACCGCCGGCGAGCGCGATGGCGTCGAGGACGATGTTCGTGTCGCCCGCCTGAGCTTCGATCTGCACGTTACGGCGCGCCGACCCACCGTGTCGGAGCTCGAACGCGATCTTGGGATCCTTCGGCGGAGGTTGCGGATCAGGACTTTTGGCCGCGGCGGTCTGCGTTCCGAAGAGAGCCCCGATCAGAAGGAGAGTGATTGCACAGAGGTGCGCTCGACCCACGACGCCCACCCCTTGTCTTCCCTCGCCTCGACGCGCGTGTCGAACGAAGTTGGACATTGCGCTGGGCGATACACGATGTCAATCGCTGCGTCGGGTCAGCTCGACGGACTACTCGCCTTCGAGCGTGTTCCCCACCGTGAGCTCGCGCATCCAATCCTCGAGAAGCACACCAATGCGATCGTGCTGAGGCGGCGCGCTCTTCGACAAGCGATGAGAACGGGGCGGCTCCGGAAGCGGACGCGCCGCCCAGTGCCTCGCCTGGACTCGCGCGAGATCTTGGGCGATCGCGGCCATCTCTTCGTTACCTCCAGCAAGGACTCAGACGACAAGGCTCTAGCCAGAAGTGTGCGAGGTGAACGCCCGATTCGGTCGTGATTGAGTCGTGAATCGGTGACGACGGCGACGTCGGCGCCTTGACCCTAAGTAAGTGGGGACTTACTCTCAAAAAATCGACGCTTTTGCCGCTCTGGGTGAACCCCGGCGCCGCGAGATCCTTCGGCTCGTCTCGAGCAAGGAGCTCTCGGTCGGGGATATCGCGCGCCGGTTCGACGTCACCAGACCGGCGATCTCCCAGCACCTTCGCGTCCTGAAGGAGGCGGGGCTCGTGACCGAACGGCGCGACGGCACGAAGCGCCTGTACCGCGCGCGACCCGAGACCATCGCTCAGCTCTGGGCCTCCCTCGAGGTCTTCTGGTCCGAGAGTCTGCGTACGCTGAAGGCCGCCGCCGAGGACGAAGAGCGGCAGAGGAGGTCAAGGAGGCATGGCCCTCGACACGAAAGTAATTGAGCGAGTGATCACGATCGACGCTCCGCCTGAGACCGTGTTTCGCCTGCTGACGGATCCGGTCCAGTACGTGCGTTGGAAGGGCCGGCTTGCCGAGCTCGAGCCTCGTCCGGGCGGTGAGTTCCGCGTCGAGTTCGGAAGCGCCAAGGACATAGCGGCCGGCAAGTACGTCGAGGTCGTCCGCGATCGGCGGGTGGTCTTCACCTGGGGTTGGGAAGGTAACGAGATGGTCCCGCCCGGATCGAGCAGGGTCGAGATCGATCTTCAACCGATGGGATCCGGGACGCGCCTTCGTCTGGTCCACCGCGGGCTGCCGCAAGATGCCGTCGCAAGCCACACCGAGGGATGGGATTACTTCCTGCCGCGTCTCACCGACATCGCCGAAGGACGACCGGCGCGCGAAGCACCGCAACACACCGAGACCACGACCTAACCGCAACCCTCGTAGTGCCCTCCCGCCGCTGACCGAGGCATGCCGGTCGCTCAGGCTCTCCGGCGGGAGGTACGAATGCCGACATCCATTTCCGCCGGCGACACCGCATGGCTTCTCATGTCAGCGGCGCTCGTGATGCTCATGACCCCGGCGCTCGGATTCTTCTACGGAGGTCTCGTCCGGAGGAAGAACGTCCTCGCGACGATCATGCACAGCTTCTTCATCCTCTGCCTCATCAGCGTGCAGTGGGTCCTCTGGGGCTACACGCTCGCGTTCGGTCCGGACAAGGGTGGGATCATCGGCGGCCTCGATTGGCTCACGTTGAAGGGAGTCGGTCAGGAGCCCGGTCCATATGCGGCGACCGTTCCGCATCAGGCGTTCATGGTCTTCCAGATGATGTTCGCGGTGATCACACCGGCGCTCATCACCGGCGCGTTCGCGGAGCGCAAGCGCTTCAAGGCATTCGTCATCTTCACTCTGCTCTGGGCCACGTTCGTCTATGACCCGATCGCGCACTGGGTGTGGGGCGGCGGGTGGCTCGGTCAGCTCGGCGCGCTCGACTTCGCGGGCGGCACCGTCGTGCACATCACGAGCGGCGTCTCCGCGCTCGTCGCCGCACTCGTCCTCGGTCGGCGTGTCGGCTACGGCCGCGAGGCGCTCGAGCCGCACGACGCGACGATGACCGTTCTCGGCGCGTCGCTTCTCTGGTTCGGATGGTTCGGCTTCAACGCAGGTAGTGCGATCACCGCTGGCGGTCTCGCGGCGAATGCGTTCGTCGTGACGAACACGGCAGCGGCGATGGCCGCGCTCACATGGATGACGGTGTCGTGGCTGCACAAGGGCGCGCCGAGCGTGCTCGGTGCCGCGGCCGGCGCCGTCGCGGGTCTCGTCGCGATCACACCCGCGTCCGGCTACGTCGACGTGTCGTCTTCGATCCTCATCGGGCTCGGCGCCGGAATCTTCTGCTACACCGCGATCCAGCTGACGAAGCGCCTCCGCGTGGACGACGCGCTCGACGTGTTCGGTGTCCACGGCGTCGGTGGCGCGTGGGGCGCGATCGCGACAGGCATCTTCGCCACGGTCGCCGTGAACGGCGCGGCGAAGGACGGTCTCCTCGCCGGCAACCCGGGACAGCTCGGGATCCAGGCGATCGCCGTCGGTGCCTCGATCGTCTACTCGGCGGTCATGACGTTCGTGATCCTGAAGCTCATCGATGTCTTCGTCGGGCTGCGGGTACCCGAGAGCGAGGAAGTCCTCGGTCTCGATGCGTCGCAGCACCGCGAAGCCGCGTACCAGATTTAAGGAGGCGGTCATGGAGATCCTCGCATTCGCGTCGTTCGCGGTCCTGGTCGTCGCATGGCTTGTCGCCCCGTCGCGGGGCGACGTGATGGTGGTAAGCCACAAAGCGGAGGACCGCAAAGCCGCGTAGCACCCAGTCACAACGGTCGATCGAGGACCAGGCCCGGCGCATCGGGCTTGGTCCTCTTCGTGTCCGGGTGCTCGGCGTACAATTGGGTGGCAGACAACTGAATACGACGGGGGAGCGCCCGACGAAAGGGGCGCTGAGAGTGCGGATAGCCGCAGACCCCAGAACCTGATCTGAGTAATGTCAGCGTAGGGAGTCGAAACGCGTGGAACCCCTTACGAGCGGCGCTCAGGCGCCGCTTTTATTTTGGCCATGAGGGCCGTCGTCGTCGGACAAGGTGACGTGCTGCCGTCGGACCGAGCGGTGATCGACGGCACGGACTACGTCGTCGCGGCTGACGGTGGCGCCTTCGCGCTCGAGCGCTGGAGGGTCCTCCCCCATCTCGTCGTCGGGGACATGGACTCGCTCGGCGACGCCGGCGTCGAGCGCATGGCGCGGCAGGGCATTCCGGTCGCGAAGTTCTCGGCGGCCAAGGACGAATCCGACCTCGAGCTGGCGGTCGCGCAGGCGATCGAGGCGGGCGCGACGGAGATCGTGCTGC
>JALYLL010000266.1 GCA_030774255.1 Chloroflexota bacterium
GCGCCGCGACCTTCATCCGTCCGAGGTCGAAGCTGTTTGCGGATTCCAGGAACCACTGGCTCGAGACCATCGTCGGATCGGTGGTCGTGCGGTCGAGCACGACGATGCGCAGGCCGAGGTTGTCGCCCGGGTCGTAGAGCGTCGCGATCTGCTGGTACCCCGCGCCTTTGAAGTCGCCGGCGACCGAGTAGCCCTGCCCGAGCGTCTGTCCGTAGGCGATCGATTGAGGCGTGACCGAAGGGATGAGCCAGACGCTGGAGATGACAAGAGTGAGAAAGAACGTCGCGGCGCGGCGGAATTTCATCCGCGAGCACTCTAGCGGAGGAAGACCCTCTTGCCGACCCTTCACGCGAAGTTATGAACGCTAGCTCGCCTGTTCTGTAACGCTCTCGATTCCCGCTAGGGGCGAAGCGCCTTCTTTACGAGCCCCGGTATCTCGCTGGGCGCGGTCGCGACGGGGATGCCGGCCTCTTCGAACGCGCGCACCTTTGATTCGGCCGTCCCCTGATTGCCGGAGACGATCGCGCCGGCGTGCCCCATCCGCTTGCCCGGCGGCGCGGACCGCCCCGCGATGAACGCGACTGCGGGCTTTTTCCCCTCGGAGCGCATGTACTCGGCCGCGCGCTCCTCCGCGGCGCCGCCGATCTCGCCCACGATGACGATCGCCTCGGTCTGGGGGTCTTCGTTGAGGAGACGCACCGCGTCGGGCGTGGGCAGGCCCACGACCGGATCGCCGCCAACGCCGATGCAGGTGGACTGACCGAGTCCGGCGCGCGTGAGGAGATCGGCGATCTCGTAGGTGAGTGTGCCGCTGCGAGATACGAACCCGATGCTGCCGGGCGAGAAGTTCTCGGCGGGCATGATGCCGATCTTGCTCTGCCCCGGCGTGATCGCGCCGGGCCCGTTCGGCCCGACGAGCGTGGTCGCCGCCGTCTCGAGCACGGCCGCGACCTTGAGCATGTCGGCGATCGGAATGCCCTCGGTGATCGCGATCACGAGGTCGATCTGCGCGTCGATCGCTTCGAGAAGTGCGTCCATCGCCGCGGGCGCCGGGACGAACACGATCGAGGCGTTCGCGCCGGTCGCGTCCACGGCCTGCGCGACGGTGTCGAACATCGGGATCCCGTCGACCGCCGTCCCGCCGGCACCGGGCTTCGTCCCGCCGACGACTTTCGTGCCGTACTCCTTCATGCGCTCGGCGTGAAAGCGTCCCTCGCGTCCGAGCCCCTGGACGATCACGCGCGTGTCGCGGCCCAATAGCACGCTCACGCCCGCGATGGCTCCTTCGCGAGCCGCACCGCTTCCGCGGCAGCTTCGTCCATCGTCTCGCGCGATTCGAGCGGCGCGTTCTCGAGGAGCTTGCGGCCGGCCTCGGCTTCGGTGCCGGAGAGCCGCACCACGAGCGGCACGCGCGGGGGATGCGCCTGGATCACATCCAGGATCCCCTTCGCGACCTCGTCGCCGCGTGTGATGCCGCCGAAGATGTTGATCATCACGCTGCGCACCCGCGGGTTCGACAGCACGATCTCGAGCGCCGCTTTCACGACCGCTTCCTTCGCTCCGCCGCCGACGTCGAGGAAGTTCGCGGCGCGGCCGTCCGCGTTTCGTACGGCGTCGAGCGTCGCCATCACGAGGCCGGCGCCGTTCCCGATGATCCCGACGTCGCCGTCGAGTTGCACGAAGCTGAACCCGAGCCCGCGCGCCCTTTCCTCGGCTTCCTCGTCGGGCGACACCTCTTTGAGCTTTGCGAGCTCGGCCTGGCGGAACAGCGCGTTGTCGTCGATGTCGAGCTTCGCGTCGCCGGCCAGCACGGACCCGTCCTTCTGAACGAAGAGCGGGTTGATCTCGACCAACGTCGCGTCGGTCTCGCCGTACACGCGATAGAGGCGCCGCGCGATGTCCGCCACCGCATCGCGCTGCTCGGGCGCGACGCCGGCCGCGAACACGAGCGCGCGCGCTTCGAAGGGAAGGAGGCCGAGAAGCGGGTTCGGCCAGCCGCGGGCGATCGCTTCCGGACGCGACGTGGCCACCTCTTCTATGTCCATGCCGCCGACTGTGGAGACCATCACCACGGGACGACGGCGGTCGCGGTCCAGAGTGATCCCGAGGTACAGCTCGCTCGCGACGTCGGCGGCGCGCTCCACGTACACCTTTTCGACGCGCAGTCCTTTTATGTCCATGCCCAGGATCGCCCCGGCTGCCGCCTTCGCTTCTGCCGGAGATTTCGCGACCTTGATGCCGCCGGCCTTGCCACGTCCGCCGACATGGACCTGCGCCTTCACCGCGACCGGCGCCGCGATCGCCTTCGCAGCGGCGTCAGCTTCTTGCGGTGAAGTGGCGAGACGGCCGTCCGGAATGGGTATGCCCGCACGCGCGAGGATCTGTTTGGCCTGGTATTCGTGCAGCTTCACGGGCTTCCGAACATAGCACCGCCGATGGTCAGCGCGCTTGGGACCTCGTAGACAAGCCTTCGGCCATCCGCTCCGCGCGTTCGCGAAGATCCCGATATCCGCTCGGAGCGAGGAGCGCCATGGCTTCGGTGATCAGGCTCCGCGCGTTCGCGTGCCGCTCTTCGACGAGGGCAACCGAGGCGAGGGCAAGCAGAGCCGCCGCTCTTGTCTCCACGTGTGGCTTCGGCGCGATGCGCACCGCGGTCGTGGCGGAGGTGCGCGCCGTCTCGATGTCGCCGCGCGCGAGCGCCACCTCGGCGCGACGTGTCTCGAGCCGAGTGATCGCGTCTCGCTGGATCGTCATCCGCGTGGGGTCGAGCTGGGCGAAGGTCTCGTCGAGGACGGTGCGCGCGCCCTCGAGATCGCCGCTCGCCTGACGCGCAAGGCTCGCGGTACGGGCCGCCTCGGCAAGCGCCCCCGGACCACCTATCTCCCTCGCGAGGATGAGCGCTTCCTCCGCTGCGGCATGCGCGCCGGGGTCGCCGCTCGCAAGGAGGCTGATGGATAGGGCATACGCGGCCCTCCACCGATCCATCCGTCGACCGGTCGCGCGAGCAGCGGCGATGGCTTCGTCGGCGACCTCGCGAGCACGCGCGTGATCGCCACGCGCGGCGGCGTTGACGCAGATCTCGTCGAGGCAGGCGACCTCGTACGGCGCCGCGACCGCACGGATCTCGGCGAGCGCGTGCTCGAGAAGCTTGGCCTGCTCGTCCAACCGCCCCGTGAGCCCGAGCGGCTCGCTCGAGGTCCACACCGCATAGGCGAGGATCTCGCGGTCGCCCGTTTCTCGCGCGACGGCGATGGCCTCCTCGAATTGCCGCTCCGATTCGGCGATGTCGTCGAGGATCGTGACCGACGACGCCCGCCACACCAGAAGGCGCACGAGCTCGGCGCTCGGTCCGAGGCTGCGCGCGGCGTCGATGGCGAGATCGAGCTCGTTCACGGCCGCGAAGTCCGAGTCGAGCCGAAGCTTGACGATCGCACCGAGCGCGCGCGCCGAGGCGAGCTCGGCCGGAGGAACGTCGCTGCCCCCGATCCCCAGCGCGCGGTCGTTCAGCTCGCGAGAGGCGCGGAACTCTCCTCGCGCCGACGCTCCGGCGGCGCTGCGTGACAACAGCGTGAACGCGCGCCGGCCAAGGTCCGCCGCGCCTGCGGCGTCGAGCTCGTGCGCGAGCGCGAACGCGCGCTCGGCGTGGTAGGCGACGATCTCGGCGTACTCCTGCGCGCGCTCGCCGGCCGCAGTCTCGAGCCAGCGCGAGTAGTGATCGTGCACGCGCGTGCGCTCGGCTTTCGAAAGCGACGAATACGCGACGTCGCGGATGAGGCCGTGGCGGAATACGAAGGTGGGGCTGCCGGACGGACCACGTCGCGCGCGTCGCGAGATCAGGCCGCGTCGTTCGGCCTCGGCGACATCCGCGCCGGCAGGCGCGGTTGGCAGCGCGTCGAGCCAGAAGTCGCGGCCGAGGACGCTCGCTTCGTGCAGAAGTCGCTTGACGCCAGGTGTCGTCGCGTCGATGCGCGCGGCAATGACGCCGTGAAGCGTCGGTGGAACGACCGCGCGCGAGCCCTGATCGACGAGCATGTGCACGTACTCCTCGACGAAGAGCGGGTTGCCCTCGGTGCGCTCGACGATCTCGTCGACCGGACGATCGGAGCCACCATCCGACAGAAGAGCGCGCACGAGCCTCTCGGTCTCGCGGACATCCAGTGGCTCGAGAGCGATCGCCATGGCGTTCGTGCGTCCCGAACCCCAGCTCGGCCTTCGCTCGAGGAGGTCCGGCCGGGCGAGGCAGAGCAGGAGAAGCGGCGCATGCAAGTGTTCGAGAAGCTCCTCCAGCAGAGCCAGGAACGGCTCCTCCGCCCAATGCAGGTCCTCGAGAACGATCGTTCCCGGCGTGGACCCGAGCCGAGCCTCGAGGTATCGCGTCATCCCGAGAGCGAGCTCACGCCTGCGGGCGTCGGACGTGAGCTCAGATTGCGGCGTGTCCGCGTCGGCAAGAGCGAGTGCGGCAAGCTCGCGCGCGATCGCTTTCGCCTCGAGCTCGTCGAGACCTTCCATGCCGGCTACGCGGGTCTCGATCTTCGCACGAGCTGCGTCGCGACCATCGGTCGGCGTGATCGCGGCCTCCCCGCGGATCAGCTCCTGCAACGGCCAGTACGTGATCGCGTGCCCGTATGGGAGACAGGCGGCGCGCGCGATCGGTTCGGCCGGGTCGAGGCGCCGGAGGAACTCGAGCGCCACACGTGTCTTTCCGACGCCCGCGTCGCCGTACACGGTGACGAGATGCGGTCGACCCGTCGACGCGACACGACGGTGCACGTCGTCGAGGAGGCGCATCTCGGATTCGCGTCCGACGAACGGACTGGCTGTCTGTCCCGTGGTACCGCGGGGCTCCGCGAGACCCTCGGCGGTCGCGACCTCGATGCGCCCCATACCCTTTGTCTGGATGGTGCGGACGGGTCCATAGCTCACCCGGCCACGCGTGATCTCGCGAGTCAGAGGGCCGACCAGGATCTCCCCATGTCCCGCCATTTGCTCGAGGCGCGCCGCGACGATGACCGGCTCGCCGGTGACGAGGAACTCGGCGCCTTCGCCGTCCCCGGTCACGACCTCGCCGGTGTTGATCCCGATGCGAAGCGTGAAGCCGGGCCGGCCATCCTCCCGATTTGGGGAGACATCTGCACGCAGCGCCAGCGCCGCACGAACCGCTCGCTCGGCGTCGTCCTCGTGCGCGACCGGAACACCGAAGACGGCCATGACCGCGTCGCCGATGAACTTTTCGACGGTGGCGCCGTGAGCGACGAGGATCTCGCGCGTTCTGGCGAACATGCGCGCGAGTGCCGCACGGAGCACCTCGGCGTCGTACGACCGCGTCGTTGCGCTCGAATCGACGATGTCCGCGAACAGGACGGTGACGACCTTCCGTTCCTGCGGCACGCGCCGAGTCTAGGAGCGAGTGGGTAGCCGACTTGACTGCCTGAGGAGTATTCCGTGGTACGTGCTCCGTCAGGGGCAAGAGGGGGAGGAACGTGGCTCATCATCGCTACATCAACCTGGATGTCGGATACGACAAGGCGAGTGTTCCCGGTGGGGGAAGGAAGGGCGGGGACCCCAAGCACGCGGAGTACAAGGAGGCCAAGCAAGTCGCCCAGCGTGTCGAGAAAATCCTCAGGGCGGCGGCTCAGCGAGACAGCTTGTTGAGCGAGTACACCCTCATGCAGGTCGAGCCCTCGGACGCGCACCCGAAGCCGCAGAAGACGGCCACATAGCTACAACGCCCTCCTGAAACGAATCTCCGTCGTCGGCTCCACCGGCTCGGGCAAGACGACATTCGCACGTGAGTTGGCGCGTCGGCTCGGCGTGCCCTTCGTCGAGCTCGACGCGCTCGCATGGGGTCCCAACTGGAAGCTCGTACCTGCGGAGGTCTTTCGGGAGCGCGTCGCTCGCGCGGTCGAAGCCGAGGCGTGGGTGATCGACGGGAACTACACCGGTCGCGGCGCGCGCGATCTCGTCTGGCCGCGAGCCGACACGGTCATTTGGCTCGACCCGCCGCTTCGCGTGATCTTCGCGCGGCTCTTCGAGCGCGCGGTGCGTCGGATCAGAAGCCGCGAGGAGCTGTGGCCCGGAACGGGCAACCGCGAAACGTTTCGAAACCAATTTCTCTCGCGCGAAACGCTCTTCTGGTGGGCGCTCAAGACGCATCGGCGCCGCCAGCGCGAGGTGCCGCTCGTCCTGGCGCGCCCCGAGAACGCGCACCTCATCGTCCACCATTTCCGTCGCCCCGCCGAAGCAGCGGCCTGGTTGTCACGCTCGTCCTGAGCCGAAGGTCCCACCCGATACGCAGAAAAGGCCCTCGACAACGCGTCCGGCTCGTCCACTCGGCCTACGTTTACGGCAACTCGATCACGTATCGCGACATCACTTCCGGAAACAACGGCGCCTCGTGCCTCGTCGGTTACGACCTCTGCACCGGGCGCGGCAGTTGGATCGGCGCGACGCCGTAGCCCTTACGACGAACTGAAAAGGGCCGCCCTCTGGGGCGGCCCTTTTTCTTTTCCTGCGACCGCAGGCCTACAGCACCGGTCAGTTCTCGAAGACGCGGCTCTGTCTGATCTCGTAGCCGCTGCCGAGGCAGTCGCGCTCCGAGCGGAGCGCGTTTGGGACGTAATCACGCGGGACGATCACGTAGTTGAACTGCCAGATCGGGCTGTACTTCTTCATGCCGGGGATCGAGTCGTAGATGTTGAGCTGTGCGGGAACGCGATCCGGTTCGCGGACCAGCGTTCCTTTCGCGTTCAGCTTCACCGAGTAGACGATCTGATATTCCTGCGCGACCTTGACCCTCTTCGGGTCGACGTCGACCTCGCCCTGCTCGGTGGCGAAGATGACTTTTCCGTCAAACCACACGCGTTCGATCGTGTAGCCGTACGGGTTGTTGTAGTGGAGGTCCTCCACCGGGCCGATCTTCGACGCGGCTTTCTTCGCACGGGGGACGCCCGCGTCGATCATACACACGCCTTCTGTCGGTTCAATCTTTTTCGCCATTCGCACGAGACTACGCCGCTTGGCCTCCTAATTGCGCTGTGTACAAACATGACATTCAGAGGCAACGCGCCCCTGGATCCGTCGCAGGTCGAGGACCAACGCGGGCGCGGAGGATTCGGCGGAGGCGGCGGAGGTCTTGGCGGTCCGGTCGTCGTCGGCGGCGGTGGGCTCGGCCTCGTGATCCTGATCATCGCGCTCCTGCTCGGCGTGAATCCGCTTTCCGATGTCGGCGGGACGAGTCCATCCATCGACGGCGCGCCCTCGGTGCAGGAATGCCAAACGGGCGCCGATGCCAACAAGCGCGACGACTGCCGCATCGTCGGCTTTGTGGACAGCATCCAGAAGTATTGGACCGACGAGTTCGCGCGCCGCGGCGATACCTACCTACCGGCGAAGACCGTTCTCTTCACCGACGCGGTCCAGGGCGCGTGCGGGCTAGCGCAAACGGCGATGGGACCCTTCTATTGCCCCGAGGACCAGAAGGTGTACCTCGACATCGGCTTCTTCACCGAGCTCACGCAGCGCTTCGGCGCGAAGGGCGGTCCGTTCGCGCAGGGGTACGTCGTTGCTCACGAGTACGGCCATCACGTGCAGGACCTGCTCGGCACGCTGTCCTCGAGTCAAAGCAGCAACGCCGGATCGGTCCGCATCGAGCTCCAGGCCGACTGTCTCGCGGGCGTGTGGGCGCGGCACGCCGCGGATACCGGGTACCTCGAGGCACCGACGGACGCTGAGATCGCGCAGGCGCTCGACGCCGCCGCATCGGTCGGCGATGACCGCATCCAGCAGGAGACGCAGGGTCGCGTCATGCCCGACCAGTGGACACATGGATCGGCTGCCCAGCGCCAGCAGTGGTTCAAGACCGGCTACCAGACCGGCGACATGGATCGTTGCGATACGTCGCACGTTTGACCCACGGGCGGGCGGGAATTAGCCGCTCGCTCGGGCTGTTTCGTGTGCATGACCGCCTACCTCTGGCATGTTGACGGGAACGTGAGGCATCACTTACGCGCGGAGACAGTCGCGGAGGCCCGTGAACGGATAGCGGCCACACATGGTGACGAAACCGCACGGCGTGCCGTCATCCGCTCTTTGGAGACATCCCGCACGACCCACAAACCTGAATCCGCGGCGG
>JALYLL010000267.1 GCA_030774255.1 Chloroflexota bacterium
GGGCGGAGATGTCGAGCACTAGCGCGGATCGTGTTCCCGCGGTGGATAAAGCTTCGGCTGCGCGGACCAAGGGCGCGCGTCGCGGCACTCTGCGTCAAAAACACGGGGCCGCAAGGAACCCATGCGCTGGGAGCTGCGACCCCGTGACATAGCTAGTTCACTCTGCCGTCACTCGGTATTCCATAAGGTGGATTAGGTACGCGGTCATAGCAGCTAGATGAGGTTCCTGGTCATTTCTGAAACACGGCTGCGCGCCGCCGGTGGCCAGCGATCCGTCGCGCGGACGCGTCCGCCGACGTGCGCATCCCGCGGATCGCAGACGGGCTCCAAGCTCTCCAAAGACCCGTCGTTATTGTCGAACCTGACCTCCACCGTGCCGCGCGAACAGTCCGTGTGCTCTCGAGCTGCCGACGTTCTCACCCAGGTACGTGTGTCTTCCCACCATGTTTCAAAAACCACCGGGAATCTCACCTAGCCGCTGAACCAGAGCCAGCGGGCGGACGTATCCTCCCTGAAACCCGGTCGGTTCAGGAGGGGGTACCTATGCGTTCTGCCCGCTATCTCGTCGCGTTTCTCTCGGCGTTCGCGGTCCTTCTCGCCGCATGTTCCGGCGGCCAGCAGCCCGCAGGTGGGGGAAGCGCCTCACCCAGCGCCGGCGCGAAGGCAAGCTACGGCGGCTCGATCACGTTCGCGCTCGAGAACGACGTGAGCAACCTCGACCCGATGCTCTCCGGGCTCTTCGTCGACCGGAACATTCACTACGCCATGTACGACTCGCTCGTGCGCGTCGATCCGAAGGGCACCATCGTTCCGTGGCTCGCGGAGAAGTGGGAAACCTCGACCGACGGCAAAACGGTCACTTTCACGCTCCGCGCGGACGTCAAATACCACGACGGCACCGCGTTTGACGCCGATTCGGTCAAGTGGAACATCGACCGCTACAAGACCAGCCAGGGATCGCTGCGCACGGCGGATCTCGGCTCCGTCGACAGCGTCACCGTCGTCGACCCCAAGACCGTGAAGTTCAATCTGAAGAGCGCGTTCGCACCGCTCCTCGGCGCCCTCGTCGACCGCGCCGGGATGATGGTCTCGAAGGCGGTCGTGACCTCGGCGGGTGCTGACTTCACTCTCAAGCCGTTCAAGGCCGGCACTGGACCGTTCATCCTCACCGAGGCGGTGAAGGGCGACCACTACACCCTCGAGAAGAACCCGAACTGGTGGGGCAAGGACAAAGATGGGAGCAAGCTCCCATATCTCGACAAAATCACGGTGCGCCCGATTACTGACGCGGACGTCGCGCTTACCAACCTTCGGACCGGAAACGCACAGGTCCTAAACCGCGTCAATGGCAAGGACGTCGCTGCCGTCAAGGCCGATTCCACCCTGTCGTACCAAGAGGTCGGGTCGTTTAGCTGGAACAGCCTCGTGCCAAATGAGGCCCCCGGCTTCATCTTCAACGAGAAGCGCTACGTGAAGGCCGTCGCGATGGCTATCGACCGCGACGAGATCCTGAAGAGCGGCCCGGCCGCGGGCATCGGCCTCGTCGGCTGGGGCCCGATCTCCCCCGCACACTTTGCCTACGATGCGAACTTCAAGCCGTGGCCAAAGGCTGACCCTGATGGCGCCAAGAAGCTCGTTGCCGATGTCGGCAAGGGACCGCTGAAGTTCGAGCTCCTCGTTCCGTCCGGTGACGCCGGGACCCTTCAGGCTGCACAGCTCATCAAGTCGGAGCTCGCGAAGGCGGACATCACGATGGATCTCAAGACGCAGACGCTGAACGAGATCGTGGCCCTCCAGCAGAAGCACCAGCACCCGGGAATGACCTTTGTCGGGTGGAGCGGACGCCTCGACCCGGATGGGAACACCTACGACTTCGTGGTCACGGGCTCGCCGAACAACGACTCGTCGTATTCCAACAAGCAGGTCGACGACCTCATGGCGCAGCAGCGGGCAGAGTCGGACCCCGCGAAGCGCAAGGCGCTGCTTCTCCAGGCGCAGCAGATCTACACGGTCGACGATCCGTCTCGTGTCTGGTACGGGTTCGGCGTATCTCCGCTTATCACCGTCAAGAGCCTCCTCGGCATGGAGTCGTACCCGGACCGCATCCCGCGCTTCCAAGCCGCATCGATCCAGAAGTAACTCAGGGTGACGTGAGAAACGAGGCGACGGAGTGATCAGATACATCCTCCGTCGCCTTGTGCTCATGATCCCGGTCGCGTTTCTGGTGACGATCGGGGTGTTCGTCCTCGTGCGCATCTCACCCGGCGACCCCGCGCTCACTTTCGCGGGTGAGGAGCGCGACCCCGCGGCGATCGCGGCGATCCGCGAACAGATGGGCCTGAACCAGCCACTCCCGGTGCAGTACGTCGTCTGGCTCGGACATCTCGCGCAGGGCGACCTTGGCCGGTCCTTTCAAACACATCAGCGCGTGCTCGAGGCCGTGACCGAGCGGCTTCCGGCGACGCTCGAGCTGGGCCTCGCCGCATTGTTCTTCTCCGTCACGGTCGCGCTGATCGTCGGCATTCTGTCAGCCGTCAAGCGCAACTCGATCGTTGATCTGCTCTCGACGAGCATCACGCTCGCGGGCGTTTCTTTTCCAGGGTTCTTCCTCGGGATCGTGCTCATCCTGCTCTTTGCATACGTGATCCCCGGCCACATCTTCCCGCCGGGCGGATACGTGCCGATCACGCAGGACGTCGGAGACAACCTCCGTCGGCTCGTGCTCCCGGCGCTCACGCTCTCGACCGCAAGCCTCGCCGTGAATCTGCGGCAGGTCCGCTCGAGCCTCCTTGACGTATTCGGACTCGAGTACATGCGGACCGCGCGCGCGAAAGGCCTCCCCGAGCGAACCGTTATCACGCGCCACGCGCTAAAGAACGCGCTCATTCCGGTCGTGACGCTGATCGGCATCCAGGTGGGGGCGATCATCGAGGGCGCGTTCATCACGGAGCAGATCTTTTTCTGGCCCGGGATCGGACGGCTCGCGGTGCAGGCGATCCCGTCCGGCGACTATCCGGTCGTCCAGGGCGTCGTGCTCGTATCCGCCTTCTCATACATGTTCACGACGCTCCTCGTCGATGTGCTTTACGCCTGGTTCGACCCGCGTATCTCATTCGAAACCGCGTCGAGATGAGCGAAGCAACTCTGCCCGTCGCCCTCCGGGTGCCTCGCGCCGATCGCCCGGCTGCGCTCCGCTACTTCGCTCGCCGCAACCCGCGCATGATCATCGGCGGCGCGATGGTGCTGGCGTGGCTCTTCATCGCGTTATTCGCCCCCGTTGTCGCGCCGTACGATCCGATCGCGGTCAACGTCAACGACACGCTCCAGTCGCCGAGCCTCACGCATCTCCTCGGTACGGACGACCTCGGCCGTGACGTGCTGTCGCGCGTGATTTGGGGAAGCCGGATCTCCCTGTCCGTCGGGTTGATCTCGGTGGCCATCGGTTTCCTCATCGGAGTGAGCGTGGGTCTCGCCGCCGGCTATCTCGGCGGGAAGTTCGACCTCTTCGTGATGCGCGGCGTGGATGCACTGCTTGCTTTCCCGGCGCTGGTCCTCGCCATCGCGATCACCGCGGCCCTCGGGCCACAGATCCAGAACGCGATGATTGCCATCGGTATCGTCGCCATTCCGGCGTACGCGCGGCTGACGCGCGGTCAGACCCTTGCGATCCGCTCGCGCGATTTCATACTTGCTTCCAAGACCGTCGGGTGCACTCCCTTTCGCATCGTCATACGACACGTCTTTCCGAACATCACGAACTCGCTCATCGTGCAAGCCACGTTGTCGACTGCTTTCGCCATCCTTGCCGAGGCTGCCCTCTCATTTCTCGGCCTCGGTCCCCAGCCACCTGATCCGTCGTGGGGTCAGGACGTCGCCTACTCGACTCGCTACCTAGCGAACATGAAGTGGTGGATGAGCGTTGGGCCGGGCCTGGCCATCTTCTCCGCGGTCTTCGCGTTCAACTTCCTCGGAGACGCTCTGCGGGACGCCCTCGATCCACGCCTGCGCCGCTCTGCATGACGACCGGTACTTCTGTACTAGCCCTCTCTGGCCTGACCCAGGGACTGCCCCCTTGGTCGGCCGCCTGCTACGCCATGACCAATATGCAGGTGAGCCAGGTCGCATACGACAGCTTCGTGCTCGAGCTCCCGGCCGCCGACGCCACGTGGCGTCCCCTTGCGGACCCGGAGTGTCTTGCCGAGACTGCCGCGTGGCTCTGGGATTTCGGACCGAAGCCGCTCATCGCGGTGATCGGGGTCGACAGGGCCACTCCGAGCTGGCTCGCGGCGTGGAAGTCGCGGGGAGTCCGATTCGCGCCTGGCGGCGCATCCGCCGGCGTCGCGGTCATCCTCGCAAACCGGACCGACCTCGAACGCTTCCTGGCGGAAGGCGCGCCACATGAGCGCACCGTGCTCCTCTGGCCGCGCGCGTCCGATGTGAAGACGTTCGAGGCCCTGAACGGAGCGCCCAACGCGTGGCTCAAGACGGTCGACGGTCACGCGACGATCCAACGGGGCGGCGAGGTCTACGAGGTCCATTCCGTAGTCGGGTAGGCCCTTTACGCGTTCGGCGAAGACGCGGTCCTCCGCATCATGATCCCGAGGTAAGCCCCGAGGAGCGCTCCTGCAATGCTGAATCCGAGCGCCACGATGCCCGGCGGAAAACTGCCGCTTCGCAGCGCCTCAGCGATCGGGATCGGCGCTCCCACGATGAACGCGAGGACGATCGCAGCGCGCGGTCGCACCGCCGCGAGAGCCGCGGCGATCAGAAAGAGGAGACCGGCCTCGATGCCCGTGTCGTCCGTTCTCGCGTCGACCGACGCGAGCCATACGCCGGCGACGCACGCGAGGCCGACGACGAGCGCGGTGACGAGATTCCTCACGGACGCTCCTCCGAACGCCGCTCGGCCTCGGCCCCGAGCTCGCGCGTTCGCTGGTATGCGGCGTAGACGGCCTTCGACAGCACGGTGCGGAGCGCGCCCTTCTCGAGCTGGTAGATCGCGGCGGCGCTGGTGCCGCCCGGCGAGGTGACCATGTTGCGCAGCTCGGCGAGATGCCGGCCGCTCTTGCGCGCGAAGAGGGCCGAGCCCTCGACGGTGCGGAGCACGAGCTCCTCCGCGACGCGCCGCGAGAACCCGAGGTGCACGCCCGCGTCGACGAGCGCCTCCATCAACAGGAAGACGTAGGTAGGCCCCGTCCCGGAGAGCGCCGTCGCCATGTCGACGAGGTTCTCGTCGTCGACCATCAGCTCTTCGCCGAGCGCGCCGAGGATCGCCTTCGCCCGGTCACGCTGCTCGGCATCGACCGCCGCCGTCGCCGTCCACGCGGTGACACCCATGCCGACCTGCGCCGGCGTGTTCGGCATCGCGCGGACGATCGCGGCGTGGTCGAGGCCGTCGCGTAGAGATCGGAGCGTCGCGCCGGCGACAATCGAGATCACGAGCTTGTCCTCATCGAGCTTTCCGCGAAGCTCGCGCATGACCGTCGCGAGGACCTGCGGTTTCACCGAGAGCACGACGACGTGCGCGTCGGCCGCGGCCGCCGCGTTCGACGCGAGCGCCTTCACGCCGTACGTCTTCGCCAGCTCCGCGCGCCGTTCTCGCCGCGGCCCGGTGACGAGCACGTGCGAGGGCGGCACGAGGTGCCGGTCGAGGAGCCCACGCACCATCGCCTCGGCCATCGTGCCGCCGCCGATGAACGCCAGGCGCTTTCCTGTGAGCGTCACGCGGGAAGTATGCGGAGCGCACGAAAATGTGGAGATCCCTCTTGTCTTGCATCGGGGTCTCTGGTACACCAACGCCTCGCGCGCGTCGCGCGATAAATGGAGGAACGCTTGGTGCCGATCGCAGTCACGTCAACGGAGGTGAGCTCGGAGTAGCGGCCTAACGACGCGCGTACGGCGTCCTGTTGGCCACGGGCTCCTCCCCGTGGCGTTTTTGTGTCCAGCGAAATGGCGATAGAAGGGAGGAGACGACCAGTGGTCGATCGAAGGATGCCGTCTCGCGTGTCGCTTGTGGTGACGGTCCTCGTGTCACTCGCGTTATTGGTCTCGTCCGGCTCACGGCTCGAGAGCCGGATGATGCTGTTCGATCCTGTGTTCCTGCCCTTACAGGACGCAGGTCTGTACGAGGCTTGACGTGACGGGCGGCCGGCGGTGCGCAACGCCGGCCGCCGCGTTCAGAACTAGGACGTACCGCTCGGATCCTCTTTTGGCGCGAAGTCGAGCGCCGCCGAGTTGATGCAATAGCGCATGCCCGTCGGGTCTGGACCGTCCGGGAAAAGGTGGCCGAGGTGCGCGCCGCAGCTGCTGCACTCGACCTCGACGCGGCGCATCCCTAAGGAGCGATCCTCCTTGGTCGTGACGTGCCCCTTCTCCGCGACGTCGTAGAAGCTAGGCCAGCCGGTCCCCGACTCGAACTTGGTGCCCGAGTCGAAGAGCGGCTCTCCGCAGACCACGCAGCGATACGTGCCCTCGCCGTGGTGGTCCCAGTACGCGCCGGTGAATGGCGGCTCGGTGCTCGCCTTCTGGGTCACCGCGTACTGGATCGGGGTGAGCTTCGCGCGACGGGTCTCTAGGTCTGGGGTGCTCATTTGCGTCCTATCAGTATGAGCTTGCGGACCGCGAACGTGGTCGGCGTGATCTGGAATGCGGCCACGGCCGAAGCCGACGCAGTTCGCAGGCGCCGCCGCACTTCCTCAGCACGGTCCGGCGGAGTCTGCGAGCGCTCGAGCCAGTTCTCGGTCACCAGCTTCGTGACCGCGGTGTCGGAGTCGACCGTCGTCCGGAGGCCGGCTCGCTCTAGAAGGTCGCTCCATCCGGCGACGGTGTGATTGCGAACGTGCGAGGGGTCGCGCAGGGTCTCCACCTCGTTGATGAAGCGCTCGAGCTCTGGTTCGTCTGGCGCGTAGTTGTCGACCAGGACGAACAGTCCTCCGGGTTGGAGGATCCGCGCGATCTCGCGGAACGCGCCGGCCGCATCGGCGAAGTGATGTGCCGCGAGCCGCGACGTGACTACGTCCGCCGATCCCGAGGCGATCGGAAGGGCGGTCGCGTCGGCCTGAACGAGCAGGGCGTTCGTGACGCCGGCGGCCGCGAGAACGCCGAGTCCCGCCTCGAGCATCTCGCGGGTCGCATCCACCCCGACCGCGGTCCGGAAGCTCGGCGCGACACGGCGCAGCGTGTGACCCACCCCGGTCCCAACGTCGACGATGCGCTGTCCACCGTGCTCGGTGGCAAGCGCGACGATGCGATCGAGATCCTCGCCGCGCGCGTGATTCGGGCTCTCGACGTATGCGGCCGCGGTGCGGCCGAATTGCTTTTGGACCGGCTGAATGCCGCTCACTTCGTGATCAGCTCCTTCGCGAATTCGACGGTCTTCTCGCGGTAGTAGCCGATGCCGGTCCAGAACGCCATCGCATCGTCCTCGCCCTCCCAGACGATCAGGTTGAGCTTCCGGCAACCCCTCTCGCGGAGACGCCCCTCGATCGTCTGGACCAGACGCGACGCGATGCCGCGGCGCCGCGCGTCGGGATGCGTTGCGACGTGATACAGCCAGCCCCGCCGGCCGTCGAAGCCGGCGAGCGCGGAGGCCACGATGCGATCGCCCTCAGAGCCCACGACGCAGAGCCCCGGGTTGCGCGACGCCATCGCGGCGAGGGACGCATCGTCATCGCCCGGCCGGTCGCGGATGCCGCACGCGCGCCAGAGGGCGCGAAGCGCATCGCCGTCGCTTCGACGAAGGTCGCGTATCTCCACCGCCGCCCATACTGACGCCTCATGCGCATCGGTCGCTTCGAGGTGCGGATCTTCAGCGATGGCGTGTTTCGCATCGACGGCGGCGCGATGTTCGGCGTCGTGCCGAAGGTCCTCTGGGAGCGGCAGAAGAAGGCGGACGAGCTCAATCGCGTGAGCATGGACATGAACTGCCTGCTGATTCGCGACGCGGATCATGTCGTCGTCGTGGAGACCGGCGCCGGGCCGAAGCTCACCGATCGACAGAGAGAGATTTTCGGGATCGATCAGCCGCCGCGCCTCCTCGACGAGCTGAAGACGCTCGGCGTGCGGCGCGA
>JALYLL010000268.1 GCA_030774255.1 Chloroflexota bacterium
CGCTCGCCCGTCGCGATACGCCCACCGTGGCACGCGCGCTCGCACGGCTCGTCGATCGTCACTACCTCGCGCCGGTCGACGGCCGCTACCGATTTCACCACTCGCTCCTGCGCGATGTCGCGTACGGACGCCTGCTCGTCGCTGACCGCATGCGCCTGCACGCGCGATACGCGCGCGAGCGCGCGTCCTCCGAAGATCCCGAGGTCCTCGCGTATCACTGGTGGGCGGCTCTCGGCGGCCCAGACGCCGAGTGGGTCTGGCGCGACGACCCAGAGCTTCCGGGGATGCGGCGGGTCGCCTTCGCGACGCACATCGCCGCCGGGCGTCGCAGTGCCGACTTGTTCGCGCTCGATCGTGCGGTCCCGCTGCTCGAACGCGCACTGTCTCTGGCCGCCGACGATCGTGAACGAGGGGAGGCGAAGCGAGAGCTGGCCGACGCCTACGCGCACGATCTGCGCGGCGATGAGGCCTGGCGCGCCTACGCCGACTCCCGGACCTTCTTTTCCGCGTCCGGAGCCGTCCCGCCCGAGGTCTATCTCGGTGCTCTCAAGATCCGCATGCGCGTAGGCGCGTTCAATAAACAGCCGCATCGCGATGAGGTCGACGAGCTCTATCGCGAGGCCGAGGCCGCGGCGCGAGCCTCAGGAGAGGCGGGAATCCTGGCTCGAACCCTCGTCTACGGCGCCTTCCACGACATGGATCCGGCGACGGTCTCCGGCGACCGAACGAAGATCCTCGAGGCGCTGCGGCTCTCAGAGCAGACCGACCCCAAAACGCGCCGGGAGATCCTCGGCTGGTATGCGCAGGACCTCCTCCGCGTTTTCGAGCTCGACCGTGCGGTCGCGGTGCTGGACGAGATCGAAGCGCTGCCGGTGGAGACGACCGAGCTCGATCGGATGGAGCACCTCCGCGGCAGAGCACTTCTCGCCTTTCGCGGCGGAGATCTGGCGAAGCTCGAGGAGGTGTCCAACAACCTCGTGGCCATGAGTCGACGGATGGGCCCTCACCTTCGGTCGCACGCGGATCTCTATGCCTCGCAGGCGGCTTTAGCTCGCGGCGACTGGGCGGAGGTGATCAGCTTGGCACTCGAGACCGATCGGGTCATGCGCTCGTCGCCCGCGACCGCGTTCTGCTCGTCGGCGGGTACGATCCTCGCCTACGGCGCTCTGGCAGAAGCTCGCGGCGGCCATCCGGACGAGACGCGGGCGCTTGCGCAGCGGATTCGGGCGACGACCTCGGCGGAACAAGGCGTCCGCGACCTGATCGCGTTCGCACTCGTCTTGCTTGGTGAGCCCATCGATACGGACCTTCTCGTCGGCCCGACCGGGGCGGTGACGGCGATCGCCGCGCGGTCGCACGAGCGTGCTCTGGCTATCGCCAAAGACCTCGAGACGCAAGCGCGCGGCGGCGCTCGATTCTGGGCCGCGCTTGCGGAGGCGATCCGCGAGGAGGTCGCTCGTGACCGGGGCGGCCCCGAGCTGAAGCATGTGGCCCTGCGCGCGCTCGGCTACGTGGGCTGGAGCGAGCTTCTCAGTACCAGGGTCTAGGCCTTCGCGGCGCGCGCGACTCCGGCCGACGCCTTGCGAGCATCCGCGATGGGCAGCTGCCAGATCGTGTTCTGCCACGCGTACGTGAAGCCGAGCTTCGTGTTGATCGCGAGCATCTGGGCATTCACATTCGCATTTCCGGTCCTGATGAAACGCGAGTCGGGCCGCTCCGCGAGGATGCGCTCGAGCATGACCGCCTTCAGCCAGAGAGCGATGTTGTGGCCGCGATGCGCCGCCACCACCGCGGTGCCTTCCTGCTGGATCGCGTGTGGATCGCGCGGGTCGAACTCCACTTCTGTGAACCCGACGCCTTCGCCGGTGCGCTCGTCGACCGCGACAAGGAGCCACCAGGTCTTCCCGGCCTGTTTGAACCAGCTCTCGCGCTGCCGGATCTGCGCCTCGGTGAGGTTCCAGTCGTTGAATGCGATGTCGCCGCGCGGCATGTCGTTGATGCCGCCGGCCGCCTCGATGTAAGCCTTCACGAGCCGCTCGGGTACGGTGCCGTCGACGCGCTCGAGCCGGTAACCGCGAGGCGCCTGCCGTGCCCACTCGCCGACCTTCGCGCGATCGGCGCTGCGAAGATCCAGCTGGTTGATCTTCATCGGCAGCCCCGGTGTCGCCCCAATGGCGAGGCCGAACGCAACGCCCGATGGCACGCGGTCACTCGTCTCGCCGACGAAGACGACGTCCTCGCCCTGTCCCTCACATGATTCGACGACCTTCCGGTACAGCGCCAGGCCCAGGCCCTTGCGGCGGTGCTTCGTAGCGACGGCGACCTCGGACCAGCGAATGTGCGCGTTGCTCTTGTCCTCGAGGTTGCGACCCGCGATGCCGTAGCCGGCGAGCCTCCCGTCGCGGTCGCGCGCCACGAAAAGCACGCGCCATTGGCCTGGGGGCATCGCGCGGAGCTGCTGCGCGATCACCTCGAGCGGTGCAGGTGGATCCTCGGGCACGCGCTCCCGAGCCAGGTCCTGGCGGAGCTGCGCGGCTTCGGTGACCTCCGCGTCGTTCATCGTCGCCACGTCTGCGGGCGTGATCGTGTAGGCGTCCGGTGTTCGCATCGAAGGCAGCCTAACGCCGTAGGGGCGCGTGACTATCGCAGCCGATACGTTCGGCTAGCATCCGCGCGCCAACGAGGGGAGTGCGACGTGGGAAAGACGCTCATCACCAATGGGACGATCGTGACCGCGGCCGATACGTACAAGGCGGACGTGCTGGTCGACGGCGAGAAGGTCGCGATGATCGGCAAGGGCCTCAAGGCAGCCGGCGCCAAGCGCATCGACGCGACCGGAAAGTACGTAATACCTGGCGGCATCGACGTGCACACCCACATGGAGCTTCCGTTCGGGGGCACGTTCGCGTCGGACGACTTCTACACCGGTACCGTCGCCGCGGCGT
>JALYLL010000269.1 GCA_030774255.1 Chloroflexota bacterium
GGCTCGGCGTCGAGACCGAGGAGCAGGGCAACGACCTCGTGGTGAAGGCCTCCGGCCGGTTGATCATCGAGCACGACCTGGGCGGCGCGATCCCGAAGGTGCAGTCGCAGGTGTGGCCGGGATTCCCCTCAGACCTCACGAGCATCGCGACCGCCGTCGCGACGCAGGCCGAGGGCACCGTGCTCATTCACGAGTGGATGTACCCGGGCCGGATGTACTGGGTGGGCTCGCTCGAGAGCATGGGCGCGCGGATCATCCTGTGCGACCCGCATCGCGTCGTGGTCGTCGGCCCATCGCAGCTGTACGGGTCGGACCTGCGAAGCCCGGATATCCGCGCGGGCATGGCGCTCCTCGCCGCGACGCTTTCGGCGAGGGGCACGAGCACGATCAACAACGTCGAGCAGATCGATCGCGGCTACGAGGAGCTCGACAAGAGACTGCGCGCGCTCGGAGCCAAGATCGAACGCGCGGCGTGACCTCGTTCGCGACGCACCTCGAATGCTCCCGGTGCCAGGAAGATTTCCCCGTCGATCAGATCCAGCAGGTCTGCAAGTCAGACGGCGGCCCACTCCTTGTGCGGTACGACCTGCGCCGCGTCCGCGATTCGCTCACGAAAGACGCGCTCCGCGATCGGCCGGAGACGCTGTGGCGCTATCGCGAGCTTCTGCCGCACGAGGAACCCGACCATGAAGTGACCCTCGGCGAACAGAACACGCCGCTCCTCGAAACGCCATCGCTCGGCGGGGAGGTCGGCATCCCGAAGCTGCGCGTGAAGGACGAGGGTTTGCTCCCGACCGGGACATTCAAGGCGCGGGGCGCCGCTGTCGGCGTGACGCGTGCCGCGGAGCTCGGCGTGAAGACGCTCGCGCTGCCTACCGCCGGGAACGCGGGCGCAGCGTGGGCCGCGTACGGTGCGCGTGCCGGGATTCGCGTCGTCGTCGTCATGCCCGAGACCACACCTGACGTGATCATTCGCGAGACGTCCGCCTACGGCGCCGACGTCTACCTGGTCTCCGGCTCGATCGCCGACGCGGGCGCGGTCGTCAAGAGGGTCTGTGCCGCTCGCGGTTGGTACGACGCGTCGACCCTTCGCGAGCCCTATCGCATCGAGGGCAAGAAGACGATGGGCTTCGAGCTCGCGGAGCAGCTCGGCTGGCGCCTGCCCGACGTGATCGTCTACCCGACGGGCGGGGGAGTCGGCCTCATCGGGATGTGGAAGGCGTTCGACGAGCTGCGTGCGATCGCCTGGCTCGACCAGAAGCGGCCGCGGTTCGTCGCGGTCCAGGCCGAAGGGTGCGCGCCGATCGTGCGAGCGTTCGTCGAAGGCCGAACGGAGTCCGAGCCGTGGCCCGACCCGCGCACCTTCGCCGCGGGCATCCGCGTCCCGAAGGCGCTCGGCGACTTCATCGTCCTCAAAGCCCTCCGCGAGTCCGGAGGAGCCGCGGTCGCGGTCAGCGAAACGGAGATCGCCGAGTCCATGCGCGCAGCCGGTGCAGCCGAGGGGATGCTCCTGTGCCCCGAGGGCGGCGCGGCGATCGCGGGCACGGCGAAGCTCCGCCGCGATGGCTGGATCCGCGAGGACGAGGAGGTCGTCGTCTTCAACACCGGCACCGGTCTCAAGTACGCGGAGTTCCTCCAGGGCGAGGCCCCGCGGCACCTCGATGCGAACGAGCTCCCCGACGAATAGGCGGGCACCAGCCCCCACGCAACGGCGCGGCGTCCTCGGCGGGGCGGTGCTCCTCGCGATCGGCGGCGCCTTCCTGCTCCCGCCGCTCGGGGTCCCAAACGCGGGCGCCTATCTCTTCGTTGCTCTCGGCGTCGCGTTCGCGGCGGCGTGGTGGGTCGGCGGGCGGCGGCAGTACGTGTACCTGATGCCCGCGTGCGTTCTCATCGGGTTCGGCCTGGGCCTCGTGATCCCGCAGCTGCTCGGTCTTCCCGCCGACACCGCCGGACCTGTGTTCCTCGGTACGCTTGCCGGCGGCCTCGTCACGGTCTTCCTTCTCGGGCCCGATCGCCGAGCGCCGCTCGTTCTTGCCGGGATCATCGCGATCGTCGCGCTGGCCGATCTCTTCCTGCAGATCGATCTCGTGCCGCTCTCGCTGCAGCCGTACTTCGTGCCGGTCGTCCTCATCATTGTGGGTCTCTACCTACTGGTGGACCGAGGCAACTAGCATCACCGGGTGACCATCGCGCCGAACATTCTTGGCCTCGTCGGGCACACACCACTCGTTCGGCTCTCGCGCATCAGCAAGGGACTGCGACCCGCGATCGTCGCCAAGCTCGAGCATCTGAATCCGGGCGGCTCCGTGAAGGACCGCATCGGTCTCCTCATGATCGAAGACGCCGAGCGGCGTGGCCTTCTCCGACCGGGCGGAACCATCGTCGAACCGACCAGCGGGAACACCGGCGTTGGGCTCGCGATGGCCGCCGCCATTAAGGGCTATCGGCTCATTTGCACGATGGCCGACAAGCAGAGTCAGGAAAAACGCGACCTTCTGCGCGCGTACGGCGCCGAGGTGGTCGTCTGCCCGAGCGCGGTGCCGCCCGAGTCGCCCGAGTCCTATTACAAGGTCGCGGATCGCCTCACGCGCGATATCCCAGGGGCCTTCCAGCCCAATCAGTACTACAACGCGATGAACCCCGAGGCGCACTACAAGACCACTGGTCCTGAGATCTGGGAACAGACCGAAGGACGGATCACCCATCTGGTAGCGGGAGTGGGCACCGGAGGGACCGTGACGGGTGCGGGTCGGTATTTAAAGGAACAAAAGAAGGCCGTCGTGATCGTCGGCGCCGATCCTGAAGGATCGCTCTACACCGGCGACATCCATCCGTACAAGACGGAGGGAATTGGCGAGGACTTCTACCCGGGAACGTTCGACCCCGCGATCGTCGACCGGTGGGTGCGCGTCTCCGACCGCGACGCGTTCCTGACCGCGCGCCGTCTCACGCGCGAGGAGGGGATCCTGGTCGGCGGCTCATCGGGGACCGCGATGTTCGCCGCGCTCGAAATCGCCAAGGACCTGGACGAGAAGGCGCTCGTGCTCGTGCTGTTCGCGGACTCGGGCCGCAGCTACCTCTCGAAGATCTTCAACGACGAGTGGATGCGCCAGAACGGCTTCCTCGGCGGCCTCATCCCCGCGAACGTCGGCGACGTGATGAAGGATCGCGGCGGCACTCCCGAGCTCATCGTCGTCTCGAAATCCGAGAGCGTGCGCCGAGCGATCGACACGATGCAGCGTTACGGCATCTCGCAGATCCCGGTGACCGCGAACGGCGCGGCGAGCGCCGTGAGCGACATCGTCGGGAGCGTCTCGGAGAAGACGATGCTCGATCGGGTGTTTCGCGAGCCCGCGCTCGTCGACGAACGCGTCGAGCGGGTGATGGATCCGCCGTTCCCGGTGGTGCAGGCGACCGACGACATCGAGCGTCTCTACCAGGAGCTCTCCGGCGGCGCGCCGGCGCTGCTCGCGGCGCGCGACAACCGCCCG
The DNA here is from genome assembly GCA_030774255.1 of Chloroflexota bacterium. GTDB lineage: Bacteria > Chloroflexota > Limnocylindria > P2-11E > P2-11E > 3-1-20CM-2-70-9. Next base: position 3,492 of record JALYLL010000269.1, read on the forward strand.
GTGTCGGTCATCACGAAGGCCGACCTTTTGGAGTTCGTCGCGCACCAGCGGAAGGTCGCCCCCCGCTAGCGGTCGTTCCTCCGGGAGTCGCCGTTCGCGCCGGCTCGCTCGCGCATCCCGCGGACGAGGATCTCGAGGTCGGCCATCGACAAGCCCCCGGTCGCCTTCCAATCGTGCCCGTCTATTCGTACGTTGGACGGGCAATACGCCCAGTCGGTCGCGTGGATGGTGAGGTGATCGACTAAAGCGCCGTTCCTGTCCAGATGCGCGGGCGCCGTGCAAATGAACCCAATACGCGCACCCGCTTTCCCCACATCAACGTTTTGCGCCATGACGCCGCGTCATCCAAGTGCCTCTTCGACTAATACGCTCGTTACTTCCCCGGAGCGTAATGACCGAAAGTGCATATACTTTCGTTCGTGCCGATTCAGCGCCCCCTCACCCCGAGGCAGCACGTGATCCTCCGCAACGTCGCGCTCGGCAAGACCAACAAGGACATCGCGGCGGAGCTCGGGATCTCCGAGCAGGGCGTGAAGGTGCATATCTCACGGCTCCTCGAGCGTTACGGCGCCCAGAACCGCGTCGAGCTGGTGAGCCTCACCCGAGCGTGGCCCGAGCCCGACGAGCGTGGACTCGCGGACCTCTCCAGCGATGTCGCCGGCATCCGGGTCGGACTCAACAGGACCTACCAGGACGCCACGGCCTTCGGCGAGATGCACGGCACCGACCGAAATGGCCATAGGGTCGCGGCCGTCCCGGCCGCCTCGAACGGTCACGCGTCGAAAACCAGCGACCTCGTCGCCGAGGTGCGCGCCCTCCGCGAGGTCCTCGGCGAGATCAACGTGGCTCTGAAGCTTGCCCGCGAGCTGCCCGCCGACGCGACCGTTGGCCCGCTCGTGGATGCCATCCGTAGTCGAGTTGGCGCCGCTCTCGAGCAGAGCGCGAGGCTCGACGCCCTCGTCGACCGCGAGCGCGCACGGGACCGCGGGTCGAGGCAGAGCGCAAGCTAACCGATTCGCGGACGCGTTCTGGGCATACTGGCAAGTGAAGTGAACGAAGCCCCGCGCAGGCCCGGATTCGAGACGCTCGCCATCCACGCCGGCCAGGAGCCCGAAGCCGTGACCGGCGCCGTCGTCGTCCCGATCTTCCAGACCTCGACGTTTGCCCAGGAGGCGGTGGGGAAGCACAAGGGTTACGAGTACGCGCGCACCGGCAATCCCACGCGTACCGCGCTCGAGACATGCCTCGCCGCGCTCGAGAGCGGCCGCTGGGGTCTCGCGTTCGCGTCGGGAATGGCGGCGACGGACGCGGTCGCGCACCTCCTTTCGAAGGGCGACCACGTGGTCATGACCGATGACGTGTACGGCGGGACATACCGCCTGTTCACGAAGGTCTTCGCTCGACTCGGCATCGGCCTGACCGCGGTCGACATGCGGAAACCAGATGCCGCCCGGCGTGCGATGCGACCCCGCACGAAGCTCGTCTGGATAGAGACGCCCTCCAATCCCCTCATGAAGGTCCTCGACATCGCGGCGCTCGCCGAGATCGCGCACAAAGGAAAGGCGCTCGCCGTCGTCGACAACACCTTCGCGAGTCCCTACCTGCAGCAGCCCTTAAAGCTCGGCGCCGACGTCGTGCTGCACTCGACCACCAAGTACCTGGGCGGGCATTCCGACGTGGTCGGCGGCGGCCTCGCCGGAAACGACGAGGATCTTCGCGAGCGCATCGCGTTCCTACAGAACGCGGCCGGCGGCGTGCCCGGCCCATTTGACGCGTGGCTCGTGCTGCGTGGTGCGAAGACGCTCGCGGTCCGGATGGAGCGACACTCCGCGAACGCGCAGGCCATCGCGGAGTGGCTCTCTGAGAACCCGAAGGTCACGACCGTCAACTACCCGGGGCTCGTGACGCACCCACAACACGCGCTCGCACGCCGGCAGATGCGGGCGTTCGGCGGGATGCTCTCGTTCGAGCTGCGCGGCGGCGAGGTCCCCGCGAAACGGATGGCGGCCCGCACGAAGATCTTCGCGCTCGCCGAGTCGCTGGGCGGCGTCGAATCGCTCATCGAGATCCCGCTCGCGATGACGCATGGCTCCGTCGCTGGGACAAAGCTCGCGCCGCCGGCCGGACTCGTTCGTCTCTCCGTCGGCATCGAGACGGTGGACGACCTCATCGGAGACCTCGGGCAAGCGATCGGCTAATGCCGCTTCCGCTCGAGACAGAACGTCTCGTGATCCGCCCGTACCGCGATGACGACGCGAGTCCGTTGCATGAGGTGTTCGGATCGCCCGAGGTGATGAAGTGGACGCCGAGCGCGCCTTCGAAGGACGTTGCTGAGACCGCGCAGCGGCTCGCTCGGACGATGGCCTTCACCGCGCGCCAGCCTCCGGGCATGGGCCTCTGGGCGCTCGAGCTCAAGAGCACGTCGGGGTTCCTCGGTCAGGTCGGACTGTTTCCGGTCGAGGGCAAAGGGCCGGAGGTCGAGGTCGCCTACGAGCTCGCGCCGCGGGTGTGGGGTCACGGCTACGCGACCGAGGCCGCTCGCGCGCTCGTCGATTACGGCTTCG
>JALYLL010000270.1 GCA_030774255.1 Chloroflexota bacterium
TCCTGAAATTCCATGGAGTGGTCCTGCGCGGTGCGCGCGCCACCGTCATCGGACGCAGCACGGTCGTCGGCCGACCGGCCGCATACCTGCTGTTGAAGGAGGACGCGACCGTGACGATCGCGCACAGTCAGACCCCGGACGTCGGCGCCGTCACGAAGGACGCGAGCATCGTCGTGGTCGGCGTGGGACGCGCGGGATTCCTGCGCGGCGACATGCTTTCGCCGGGCGCGACCGTGATCGACGCCGGCATCAACGTCACGCCGAAGGGCGTCGTCGGCGACGTCGATGTCGAGAGCGTGTCCTCGGTCGCTGCCGCTCTGAGCCCGGTACCGGGCGGAGTTGGCGCCGTCACGACCGAACTTCTCCTGCGCAACGTCCTGACCGCTGCGGAGCGCCAACAACAGGACTAGGCGCGGGAAGCCGCGCGGGTCCTGTCCCGGGGTCGGGGTCGCGCGCGAGCCTACCGGTCCGCTCCCCACCACTTGGAACCATTCGCGGGCGACGCGGCCGGCCTGACGGCTCGCGCGCAACCCGCTCCCCCGTGCCACCCGCGCGGGGAATCCCGAGGGCTCAGACCTCTATGTTGGCGCTCTTCGGCGTGCTCACGGCGTAGGCCTGGGACGCATAGCGCTCCGCCGCTCGAAGGTCTCCGCGCTTCTTGGCAGCGCGCGACAGGCGCATGAGCACGTCGCCGAGCTCTGCTTTCGCATCGAGATTCTTGTAGGTCGCCGCGACCTCGCGCATGCGCCGTTCCGCCTTCGCCGTGTCGCCCTCGCGGAGATCGAGCTCGGCGAGGACGAGCGTGGCGCCCGCGATCGCGCGATCGGCATCGGCGCCTCGTTCCACCACGGCGGCGATGGCTGCCTCCGCGCTCGAGCGCGCGAGGGCTGGGTCGTTGGCCTTCAGCGCGACCTCGGCTCTGGTCGCGTAGCAATGGGCCAGGTATGCGGCCGGCCCCGAGACGCGCGCGATCTCGATCGCGCGAGCGACGTGCTCGTATGCGGCTTCGATGCGGCCGGCGTCCGCCGCGATCACCGCGAGGGCGTTGCGCATGATGAGGACGCCGACGAGGTCCTTGCCCAGCTCAGCCGATGCGAGGGCCCTCTGGTAGTGGCCGGCCGCGGCGTCGTGATCGCCGAGCGCCCGATAGGCGTTGCCGAGTCCCTGGTGGATGAAGGCGATACGCGCGAGATCGCCGATCTCGCTCGACCACTCGAGAGCCTGCTGGTAGTACGTGGTCGCGGCTTGCGGCTCGCCCAGATCCTGCGCGCAGCCGCCCAGCGTGATCAGAACACGCAGCCGCAGCAGCTGATCGGGTGGCTTCGCGTTCTCGATCCTCCGAAGAAGCGCCTCGAGCATCTCGCGCGCTGCGCGGGGATTCCCCGCGATCCGCGTCGCCACGGCGAGCTGGTAGTCGGCGGCGCGCGCCAGAGGCTCGTCGCCGAGCTCATCGGCGAGACGTTGCGCGATGGTCAGCGTCTTGATCGCGTCGCGCCCGCGATGGACGAGGTTGAGGGCTGAGCCCGCGTAGAGACGAACGCGGCAGGTCTCGCGAACGGAGAGCTCACCCGTATCGAGCAGCTTTTCGGCACGCCGCAACGCGTCCGGCGCCGAGGTGAAGGTCAGAAGTCCCGCGATCGAGCCGATCTCGAGGTCGCGCTCGCCTCGCGCGCGCTCGACGTCAGCGTCGTCGAGGAAATACGACGCCGGCTTATCAAGCCTCTTGGCGATGTGCTCGAGCGAGCGCATCGCCGGACGGATCTTCCCGAGCTCGATCGCGCTCACGTGCGCGCGCGTGAAGTAGGGTGCGCCGAGCTGTGCCTGCGACATGCCCGACGCGATCCGCGCCTCGCGCAGTCGCTCGCCGAGCTTCTTGAGGGCCGGGGAGAGCGGAGCCGGACGGCGTCGGCGGGTGCGGATCGCGGGCACAGCAAGACGCTAGGCGGCAGGCCAGGTCATGTCAATCCGAAATCGACAGCTAGCTCGGGCTGCGGTCGGCCTAAACTGACCGAGGTGCCTGGGGGAATGATTCGAGTCCTGGTCGTCGACGATCATCCATCGGTTCGCGAGAACCTCCGGTATCTCGTGAACGCAGAGCGCGACATGGACTGCGTCGGTGTCGCTCGGGATGCCCAGGAGGCCGTTCGCGCATGCCAGGAGCTCCTGCCCGATGTGGTCATCCTCGATGACGAGATGCCCGGCGGGCGCGGCGTCCAGGTCCTTGAGTGGATCGCGGGCGAGCTTCCCGACACACGCGTCGTCATGTACACGCTGGACGCCGATGTCTGCGACGTCGCCCGCAATCTCGGCGCCGGCTGCGTTCTGAAGGACGCGCACTACGACGTACTGGTGCGCGCCGTCCGCAACGGGGCCGCGTCGCTACCGAGGTCCGCCGAGACGTACTAGCGGTTCATTCGAGGCGAATCAGTGGCGGGTGGTCGATGTCCTCGAAGTGCGTCGTGTCGATGAACCGGAGCTTTCCCATGAGCCGGTCGAGCAGGATCGAGTGCGTTCGCGCTCCGCGTGCGAAGAAGTGCACGCCCTTCAGAAGGTCCCCGTCGGTCACCCCGGTCGCCACGAAGCGAATGTCGTTGCCGCTCGCCAGATCCTCTGTTCGGTAGATCCGAGCCTCGTCGGCGATTCCCATCTTCTTTGCACGGCCCCGCTCCTCATCGCTCCGGAAGCGAAGCCGCCCGAGTATTTCCGCACCCAGGCACCGGAGCGCGGCCGCGGCGAGCACGCCTTCGGGGGCGCCACCCGTACCCATGACCGCGTGGACGTCGGTTCCGGCGATGGGGACGGAAAGCGAGGCCATCAGATCGCCGTCCTCGATGAGCTTGATCCGGGCGCCCGCGGCACGCACGTCGTTAATGAGCTTTTCGTGTCGAGGACGGTCGAGGATGACGATGGTCAGGTCGCTGACGTCACGATTGAGCGACTGCGCGATGATCCGCAGATTTTCGGCGACGGGTCGGTCGAGGTCGACCTTGCCGCGCGCGGGTGCGCCGACGACGAGCTTCTCCATGTAGGTGTCGGGCGCGTGCAGCAGACCACCCGGCTCCGATACGGCCATGACAGCGCAGGCGTTGGGGCGGCCTTTCGCCACGGGGTTCGTTCCCTCGAGAGGATCGACCGCGATGTGCACCTCGGGTCCGTCGCCGCGGCCGACCCGCTCTCCGATGAAGAGCATCGGCGCCTCGTCGCGCTCGCCCTCGCCGATGACGATCATTCCGTTGAAGCGCGCATCTTCCATGGTCTTCCGCATCGCTTCGACAGCCGCCTGGTCGGCCTCGTTGTTGTTCCCGTGGCCCATCCAGTGCGCCGCGGCGATCGCGGCAGCCTCGGTGATGCGGACGAGCTCGAGGCTCGGCGTGCGATCCGCCGGAATGCGGTCGAGCGGCAGTGTCCCCTTGAGCTGCATCGGCGCCGTAACGCTAGTGCGTAACCAGCGGCCGCGCACGGACCAGGCGTTCCGCCGCATGCTCGATGAGCGGGAGCGGTTCTCGCATGGCCTGCGCGATCGGCACGCCTTCGCTCGCGACGGCGATCGCGTCGAGCCCGAGCGTTTCGTGTCCCTCACCGATGCCGCCCGCGACGGCCACGACCGGCACGCCAGCGCGTCGCGCCGCGGCGGCCACCGCACCGGTGAGCTTGCCGTAGCCGCTCTGCCGATCAATCCGTCCTTCTCCGGTGATGACGAGATCGGCGCCTGCGATGCGTTCGGCGAATCCGACCGCGCCCAGCACGAGCTCAGCTCCGGAGACAAGACGCGCATCGAGGAACGCGAGCAGTCCTGCGCCGAGTCCGCCCGCCGCTCCCGCGCCGGGTACGTCGCGGATCGGCCGTCCGACGAACGCTTCGACAACGTCGGCGTATCGCGTGAGCGCGGCATCGAGCTCGCGGACGATCTCGGGCGTCGCGCCTTTCTGCGGCCCGTACACCGCGGACGCGCCTTCGGGACCGAGGAGCGGATTGCGAACGTCGCACGCGACCTCGATCGAGGGACGGACCATCCGCGGGTCGGTCTGGCCGTCGATGCGGCCGAGTCGCGCGAGCGCCGCGCCGCCCTCGGGAAGCTCGTGGCCCTCGCGGTCGAGAAATCGATAGCCGAAGGCGCGCGCCATCCCCGCACCCCCGTCGTTGGTGGCACTTCCCCCGATCCCGATCACAATCCGGTGCGCACCGCTCGCGGCCGCCGCGAGGATCAGCTCCCCTGTCCCCCGCGTGCTCGTAATGCGTGCGTCGCGCTCGTGCGGTTGGAGCAGCGGAAGTCCGCTCGCCGCGGCCATCTCCAACACCGCGGTCGTTCCGTCGCCGAGCACGCCCCACTCCGCATCGATCTCCCGACCGAGCGGATCGTGGACGCGCGATCTGCGCAGACCGCCCTTCGTCGCCGTAACGAGCGCTCGTACCGTCCCCTCTCCACCGTCGGCAAGCGGCATCTCCTCGATGCGCGCGGTTGGCCATGCGCGACGGATACCACGCGCGATCGCCGAAGCGACAGCGACGGCGTCGGCGGAGCCTTTGAACGATTGAGGGGCGACGATCACCCGCGGTGCGGGGTCTCGATGCACCGCGGAATTCTATGAGTCAAACGAGCGTTGGTCGGAACGTGCGCTCCCCTATGCTCGGATGACATGACGCGACGGATCGCCATGGTCTCGGTGCATGCCTGCCCTCTCGCCAAGCTTGGCGGTCGCGACTCCGGCGGTATGAATGTCTACGTACGCGAGCTGGCGCGCGACCTCGGTGCACGGGGCATCGAGATCGACGTCTTCACCCGCTGGCGTGAGAGGGACGACCCGCAGATTCAGCAGCTCGGACCGAACACGCGCGTGATCCACATCCGATCGGGTCCAATCGGCTACTGGCCGAAGATGGACGTGTACGAGCACCTCGATGAGTTCACAGCCAAGCTCCTCGAGCACGCGGCGGCCGAGGGAAAGACCTACGACCTCGTGCATGCGCACTACTGGCTCTCCGCCAAGGTCGCGCGAACTCTCGAGAAGGAATGGAACGTTCCGGTCGTGCAGATGTTCCATACCCTCGGCCTGGTGAAACGCGAGGTCATGGACGAGGACATCGACGGCGAGAGCGACATACGCGTCGAGATCGAGCGCGAAGCGGTCAAGAAATCGGCGGCCGTGGTGGCCGCCAGCGAGATCGAGCTGGACGAGCTGCGGCGTCTCTACCGAGCCGACGCGTCACGCGTCGCTGTGATTCCGTGCGGCGTCGATCCGACGCTCTTTCATCCCGTCCGGCAGGCCGACGCGCGCGAGAAGCTCGGGCGCGACCAGTGCGAGCGACTCATCCTCTTCGTCGGCCGGATCGAGCAGATCAAAGGGATCGACGTGCTCCTGCGCGCGCTCGGTCTGCTCTTTCAGCGCCACCCCGACATGTCAGGCGACGTGTGCCTTCTCGTGGTCGGCGGGGCGCTCGATCCGGGTGACGACGCACCCGAGACGGAGAAGATCCTCGAGCTTCGTCGGCTCGTCCACGAGCACCGCCTCGAGGCCAACGTTTCGTTCGTCGGGTCGCGAGGGCAGGAGGATCTCGCGCTGTACTACGCGGCCGCGGATCTGTGCGCTGTGCCGTCGCTCACCGAATCGTTTGGGCTGGTCGCGCTCGAGGCGATGGCCTGCGGCACGCCGGTCGTCGGCACTCGCGTGGGTGGACTTCAGACCATTATCGAGAATGGCGAGTCGGGACTCCTCGTACCGGCAGGCGACGACGAGGCGCTCGCCGAGGCGATGGCGCAGGTCCTGATCGATGCTCGCCTCCGCATGCATCTCGCCCACGGCGCGCGCGAGCGCGCGGAGCATTTCACGTGGCGCGGGGTCGGCGACCGTATCGTGGATCTCTACGATCGCGTGCTCGACGAACGAAAGGTGAAGGTCTAGTGGCGGACGCGTTCACCATCCCGAAGCGCGCGATGGCCGTCTTCGCCCATCCGGACGACGTGGACTTCGGCTGCTCCGGCACGCTCGCGTCCTGGATCAAGACCGCCGGCACGCACGTGACGTACTGCGTGATCACGAGCGGGCAAAAGGGCACGCACGATCTGAAGACGACGCCCGAGCAGATGGCCGAGACGAGACAGCGCGAGCAGCGTGCGGCAGGCGAAGCAATCGGCGTCAAAGAGTTCGTGTTCCTCGGGCACCAGGACGGCGAGCTCGAGGTCGGCATGGATCTTCGCGGTGAGGTGTGCCGCGTCATCCGCGAGCATCGGCCAGATGCGGTCTTCACCAATGACCCCTGGGGTCACTACCAGATGCATCCCGATCACCGCGTCGCCGGATGGAGCGGCCTCGACGGCGTGATCGCCGCTCGCGACCACCTTTTCTACCCCGAGCAGCTAACCGGCGGCCTTAAGCACCACCGCGTGTCGCGCGTGCTCCTCTTCGGTACGCGCGACCCGAACATCTGGTTCGACATCTCGGGATCGATCGACGGGAAGATCGCCGCTCTCCGAGCGCATAAGAGCCAGGTCGGCGGGCGCCGCGGCTTCGCCGAGCGCATGAGGTGGTGGGCGAAGAACACCGGTTCGACCTGGAACCTCGTTGCGGCGGAAGCCTTCCGCTATATCGAGCTCGCGTGAGCTCTGTTGGGTTGAGCCACTTCGGAAAGACCAAGCCGAAGCGCGTCGTCGTAAAGGAGTGCGGACGCGACCTTCTCCTTCTCGCTGCCTTGAACCCGATTCCTGGTTTGAATCCGCTCATGACCGTCCTCATGCCGCGACTGGTCGAGGGTCGGCTTGAGTCCCAGGCCCGAGCGATATCAACGCGCCGAAGGTAGCCGCCGCCTAGACGGCGTGCGGCCGCAGCTTCGCGATCTTGCGCACGTCGCCCTTCACTGTGACCTTCGCGACGGCTGCGCGGTCGTGCTTTCCGGCGAGCACGCCGATGATGCCGTCGGGCGGCCCGGACAGGATGACGTCGGGCGACGGATGACGTCCGGGGACCACACGGACTCGCCCGTTTGCTGACTCGAGGGTCATCGGAGCGTCGGCGGTGTCTATCCCGACGACCAGGCCCGGCCGGCGCCGATCAACACCTTCGTAGAGAACATGGATCGGGTGGATCAGCCAGTGGCTGCGGAACTCATCGTCGCGCTTCATCTGGCCCATCATCGGTCTGGCCCACCGCCCGACCGCGTAGACCACCTCGCGCAGCCCTTCTCCCCATTCGGTCAGCGCGTACGTGTGCTCAGGCCCTCGCTCCAGCACGCCAGCCTCGACCAGATCCTCTAGACGCTCCGCCAGGAGATTCGTCGCGATCCCGGGAAGACCATGGAGAAGCTCGTTGTAGCGCCGCGGTCCCTGCATGAGCTCGCGCACGATCAGCAGGATCCACCGGTCGCCGACGATATCGAGGCCGCGCGCGAAGCTGCAGTACTGGCGATACGAACGCATCAGTCGCAGGCTAGCACTTGACAATATAAAGCGTCAACTTGATTATCTCCATCGCACCGAATTAGCGCTGGGAGGTTGACATGGCCACCGATCCCCGCGAGCTCGTGACCTCGTACATCCAGGCCGTCGGCGAACGGCGACTCGAGGATCTGCCCCCGCTTCTCGAATCGGACGCCGAGTTCACGCTCGGCGACAACACCTTTAGCGGCCGCGAGGCTTTCGTCGGCGCGTTCCGCCGGCTGCTCCCGATCATCGAGCGAAACGACATCCGGCATCTGTTCGTCGACGGCGACGAGGCTTGCGTCGTCTACGACTTCGTCACGAACACGCCGGTCGGCCCCGTGCTCAGCGTCGAGCACATCAAACTGCGCAACGGACGGATCGCCTCGAGCACGCTCGTCTTCGAGCGACTGCACTGGCCAGAAGTCTTGTCAGTCCTAAAGGAACGGGAGGCGGCACAGGCAAGCGCTGTTCCTGCGTAGTGCCGG
>JALYLL010000271.1 GCA_030774255.1 Chloroflexota bacterium
GCGCACAGCGCCGATGGCACCGCCGGCGATGGCGAAGGTCCGCGAACTTCTCCAACGCCTTGCCCGCGGCGAAGTGAGCGTCGACGAGGTCGCAGCCAAGCTCGACGAGACGCGACGGGACTTCTAAATGCCGAGCGAAGAAGGCAAGCAGGTCCTTCAGCTTCTCGCCAAGGGGAAGATCGACGTCGAGCAGGCATACCGTCTCCTACGCGCTCTGGGTGACGTCGAAGAAGGGACGCCGCGTCCCTCGCGCGCTCCGTTTGCGCCGTTCCCACCCACGCCCCCGGTCCCACCGACGGCGCCCACCGCCCCAGGCGGACGCGGCCGCATCTTGCGGATCCGCGTGACCGAAGACGGCGAGCAGAAGGTCAACGTCGCGATCCCACTCGCGATCGCGCGGGTAGGGAAGATGAAGCTCGCGTCGAGCGGTCTGGTTCGCGGGCATCTTGGGAAATTCGGCATCGACCTCGACGAGCTGCTTCGCAGTGTCGACTTTCCCGGCAAGATCGTCGACATCGCCGACGATGAGGACCGGGTAGAGATCTTTGTCGAATGAGCGAGCCACGGCTTTGCCGGGGCGAGCGAAACCGCCAGCCTGAGCGTGTCTCGCGGCGGAGCCGCGAGATTGAGCACGTGGAGTGAGCGTCCCTGCCGTCGAGACGAAGGACCTCATCAAGACCTTCGAGCGCGGCAGACGGACGATCTGGCAGCGGGTCCGCCGCGAGCCCGATAAGCGCGATCGGTTCCGCGCCGTCGATGGGATCGACCTCGTCGTAGAGCCCGGCGAGATATTCGGACTCCTCGGTCCGAACGGCGCTGGCAAGACCACGACGATGAAGATGCTCGCGACGCTGCTCATCCCCACGAGCGGAACGATCCGCGTCCTCGGCATCGATCCACTCGACCGTCCGCGCGAAGTGCGCGCACGTCTCGGCGCGATGCTTTCCGGCGAACGAAGCCTGTATTGGAAGCTCACCGGCCGCGAGAACCTCGAGTACTTCGCGGCCCTGTACCACGTGCCGCCGAGTGAGACGAAGGCGCGCATCGCGAACGTCCTCGCTGCCGTGAAGCTCACCGATCGCGCCGACGACTACGTGGAGCGCTACTCCACGGGTATGCGGCAGCGCCTGGCCTTAGCGCGAGCGCTTCTTCCGAATCCGCCGCTCGTGGTTCTGGACGAGCCGACCGTCGGCCTCGATCCACAGGCGTCGCGCGATCTGCGGGATCGCGTCCGCGAGCTCAAGGCCCAGGGCCGCACGGTGCTGCTGACGACGCATTACATGGAGGACGCTGATCAGCTCTGCGACCGAGTCGCCATCATCGACCACGGCCGTATCGTGGCCCTCGACGCGCCGGCGGCCTTGAAGCGGACGATTCGGGCGGAGGACGTCGTGCACCTCGAGCTCGGCATTGACGGGGACGACGCCGGCGTGCTCGAGCGGCTCGGTCGCACTGCGACCGTCGCGCGCAGCGAGCGGCGCAACGGCAGCCTCACCGTGACGGCGCACTGCGCCTCCGCGCGTGACTTCGTTCCGGCGGCCTTCGACGCAGCGCGCTCGGTGGGAGCGACGATCCGCCACGTGGAGGTCGTCCCCGTGACGCTGGAGGACGTCTTCCTTTCTCTCACCGGACGTGCTCTGCGCGAATGAGTCTCTTCGCCGCGGACGTCCGGGCATTCGGCGCCGCGGCCCGCAAGGAGCTGCGACAGCAGCGGCGGTATCCGACTCTCTTTCTGGGACTGCTGTTCTGGCCGGTGATGCTCCCCGCGACGTGGGTGCTCATGGGTCATGCCTATTCGGGCAACGACCCCCAGGCGCTCGCGGCATTCGCGGACCGCGCGGGCACCGCCAACGTCGCGGGGTTCGTGTTCGTCGGCTACGCGATGTACATGTGGCTCTCCGCGCTTCTCTGGGGCGCCGGCACGTCGCTCCGGCAGGAGCAGCTGCGCGGCTCGCTCGAGGCCGTGTTCTTGACGCCCGCGTCGCGGCTCGTTCCGCTCTTCGGCCCCGGCGTCGCGACGCTCCTGCCGATGGCGGCGACCTTCGTCATCACGTTCCTGGCTCTCTGGCTGCTCTTCGGCGTCCTGCCGCCGTTCGCGGCGATCGCGCAGGCCGCGGTGGTGCTTGTGCTCGGCGTGCCCTCGCTCTATGCGATCGGCGCGCTCTTCGCGGCGACGGTCCTGCGGTTCGGCGAGGTCGGCCCTGTCGTGCAGCTCGTGCGCGGCCTGTTCGTCCTTGCCTGCGGCATCACGTACCCGGTCGCGATGCTTCCGGTGTGGGCGCAAGTCGGCGCCTGGCTTCTTCCGCCGACTTACATCGTCGACGACATCCGCCAGGTGGTCCTCCGCGGCTCGGGGCTGAGCGATATCTGGTCAGACCTCGTGCTCGTCCTCGGGATCGCCGCCCTCACCGCGGTGCTCGCCGTCGCCATGTTCCGGTTCCTCGAGAACTCCGCGCGGCGGACCGGGATGCTCGGACGGTTTTGAGTGGGTGAGCTTCGCGCCGCCCTCGCTATCGCGCGGAAGGACATCCGGAACTTCTCCCGCTACCGGATCGCGGTCCTCGGCATGGTCTTCACTCCGCTCTACCAATTCGTCATTCCCGCGCTCCTGTTCGGCGCGGCGTTCTCGGTCAACGGCCGGTCCTCCGGGCTGGCGGCGACGCTCGGCACGGACGATCTCGCGGGGTTCGTGTTCCTCGGCGGTTTCATCGGCGGCCTGATCGCGGTCACGTTCTGGGGAATGGCGATGTCGATCAGGAACGAGATGGACACCGGGACGCTCGAGCCCTCCTGGCTGACGCCGACGCATCACGAGACATTCGTGATTGGGCGTGCGCTCGGGGCGATGTTCTGGCTCATCCTTTCGCAAGCGGTGCTCTTCGGCCTCGGGGTCTTCTTCTTCGGACTGCGGCTCCGTCCGGAGATGATCTACGCAATCCCCGCGGTCCTCTGCGCGCTCTTCGCGATGGTCGGGATCGCGTACATCCTCGCCGCGACCGTCCTGCTCATACGCGAAGCGAATTTCTTCATCGACACCACGAGCTCGCTGTTCCAGGTGATGTCCGGGATCTCGTTCCCGGTCACACTTCTGCCGGGAATCCTGCAGCCGATCGCGTTCGCCCTTCCCACCACCTACGCCGTCGACATCGTTCGCGTGCAGGCGCTCGGAGCGCGACCGCTCTTCAACCCGGTCCTCGAGTACGCCGGCCTCATCCTGGGCGCGGCGATCTGCTATCCGCTCGGCCGCTGGGTCTTCGCCCGCGCCGAGCTCACGATGCGGCGCCGCGGGATGCTTGCCCAATATTGACCGTAGTCCTCGCGGCTCCCGCCGCTGCGGTCTGCTGCTTCGCAGTAGAGTTTCGCCGATGAAGATCATCTGGCGGGCGCTCATCAACGCGGTCGCCATCGTCGTCGCCGCGTATTTCGTGCCTGGCATCACGTGGGGCAACGCGTCGTACGGCCTCGGCGAGGCGGACAAATACGTGTCGCTCCTGCTCACCGGCCTCGTCCTCGGCGTGGTGAACGCGTTCATCAGACCGATCATCGAGCTGATCTCGATGCCCATTACGTGTCTAACGTTGGGTCTATTCCACTTCGTGATCGGCGCGCTGATGCTGCTGCTCGTCTCGGCAATCCCCGGACTCGGCTTCCAGGTGAACGGGCTCATCGCGGCGTTCCTCGGCGCGATCATCATCGCGATCGTCGGTCTCGTCCTGTCGTGGATCCTGCCCGACTGACCTCCACGGGTCAGCCGGACTTCGTCGTCGTCACAGGGCTTTCCGGCTCGGGCAAGTCGCAGGCGGTAAAGGTCCTCGAGGACCTCGGCTACTACACCCTCGACAACCTCCCGCCCGCGCTCATGGCATCGGCCCTCGACGTCTCGCGCAAGGGCGGCAAGAAGAAGGTCGCATTCGTGATCGACGCCCGTAGCGGATCGCTCTTCGCCGATGCGAAGAAGGATCTCGAGGCCCTCGATAAGGCGGGCACCCCCGCGCACGTGCTGTTCTTCGACGCCTCCGACGACGTGCTGCTTCGCCGGTACAGCGAGACGCGTCACCGCCATCCGGTCGACGCGCCCGGCGGCGTTCAGCCGTCGATCGACGAGGAACGCCGGCTGCTCGTCGATGTTCGCGCGCGCGCCGACAAGGTGATCGACACGACGCACCTTTCGGTGAAGGACCTTCGCGACACGCTCCACTCTCTGTACGGATCCGGGAAGACCGGGATGCTCGTCCACGTCGCGAGCTTCGGGTACAAGTACGGACTGCCGCCGGCTGCGGATCTGGTGTTCGACGTGCGCTTCATGGAGAACCCCTTCTATATCCCCGAGCTGCGCGACCTGACCGGGCGCGACGAGGCGGTGCGCGAATACGTTCTCGGCCACCCGGCGACCAAGGAATTCCTCGCGCATGTCGTTCCGTTCCTGCGCTTTGCCCTCCCGCGCTACGAGAACGAGAAAAAGGCGCGCCTCGGCCTCGCGTTCGGTTGCACCGGCGGCCGCCATCGGTCCGTCGTGATCGCCGACGAGATCGCGCGCGCCACTCGCGAGTTCTGGCCGGGTGAGATCGAGGTGGAGCACCGCGACATCGATCGGCCGGAGGTCCGCACCTGATGCGCGAACGGATCGTGATCGGCAACTGGAAGATGAATCCGCCGACCATCGCCGACGCGGTCGAGCTCGCCCGCAACGTCGCGGAGCGGATGCCGGGCGGCGTCTACGTGGGCGTGGCGCCCGCCGCCGTCGCGCTGCCCGCGGTCGCGGACGCGCTGCGCGACGCGAACGTCGACGTCTACGCGCAGGACATGCACTGGGAGGAGCGGGGCGCGTTCACCGGTCAGATCTCGGTCTCGATGGTCCGCGGTCTTGCGGTGGGGACGATCGTCGGGCACTCCGAGGTCCGGCGCGATCTCGGCGACACTGACGCGCGCGTCGCGAAAAAGCTCGCGCGCGCCGTCTCGGCCGGTTTGCGGCCCGTCCTCTGTGTCGGTGAGAGCGCGGCGGAGCACGCCGCCGGCGAAGCGATCGCGGTCGTGGCGCGACAGATTTCCGCCGACGTCGCGCAGGCTGAGCGCCGGGGATTGGAGCGCCTGGTCATCGCGTACGAGCCGGTGTGGGCGATCGG
>JALYLL010000272.1 GCA_030774255.1 Chloroflexota bacterium
CGCAGCAGGGTCTGTCCCTCGACGAGCGGGCTCGCTTGAGGATCGCCCGACATCAGCATGATCTTCAGATCGGGGTACTGGCGGCGAAGGTGCTCGGCGAGCTCCTGGCCGCGCCAGTCGGTGAGGAACACGTCGGTGAGCACGAGGTCGAGCTGACCGTCGTATTCGGAGCACATGCGAAGAGCTTCGCTCGCGGTCGCCGCGTGGATCACGTTGAAGCCCTCCGCGGTGAGGATGCGATGAGCCGCGACCCGGAGCGGGTGCTCGTCGTCGACGACGAGGACCGTGCCCTCGCGCCGGATAAGCGGGGTCGGAGCGACCTCGGCGCGGCGCACGGGGCTCGCCGCGACCTCGACCCTCGCCGCCGCGTTGTCGAGCCACGCGCGCGTGTCGGCGACGGTCATCGGCCTGGCGATGTGGAATCCCTGGATGAGGTCGCAGCCCATGACCGTCAGCCGGTCGACGATCTCAGCGCTCTCGACGCCCTCCCCAACGACGTCGAAGCCAAGTGCGTGACTCAGGTCGATCGCGGCGCGGACGATCGTCGTGGTATTCGCGTCGCGGATCAGACGGTGCACGAATGAACGGTCGATCTTCACCGTGTCAAGGGGAAGCTGGTACAGGTAGCTCAGCGAGGAGTAGCCAGTTCCGAAGTCGTCGAGCGCGACGTGGACACCGAGCGCCTTCAGCGCGTTGAGCACGCGGATGGACTGCTCCGGATCGCCCATGACGGCGGACTCCGTCACCTCGACGGTGAGCTGGTCGGCCTCGACCTGGTGGCGTGTCAACAAATCGCCGATCTTCTCGGCCAATCGAGCGGCGGGGTCCAGGCTCCGCGCGCTCACGTTCACCGCGACCCGGAGGTGCCTTCCCTCGTCACGCCATTCACGGACCTGCCGGAGCGCCTCGTTCACGACCCAGTCGGTGAGCGGAGTGATCAGACCACTCCGTTCGGCCAGCGGGATGAACTCCGCCGGAGGGACGAGACGACCGTCGCGGTGCCAGCGCACCAGAGCCTCAAGCTCGTGGAGGTCGTGCCCGGCGGTCCTGACGATGGGCTGGTAGTGAAGCTGGAGCTCACCGTTCGTCAATGCGGCGCGGAGCGCGGTGAGCGTCTCAAGCCGGCCGCGGTTCTCGACATCGCTCGTGACGCTCGTGGCCCAAGCCCAGCGCGTGGTCGCGCGTTCGGCTTCATGAAGCGCGCCGCGCGCCCGTCGCAGCAGGGTCGCTTCGGTCGCGCCGTGGTCGGGAAAGTGCGCGACACCGACCCGGCCCTCGAGCTTCAGCTCCTGAGCATCCACCGTAAGAGGTTCGTCGAAGACGACGAGCGCCGACTCCGCGAGGGACTTCCACGAGACGGCCGCCGAAGCGTTCAAGACACCGAACGTCCCGCCGTCGAACGCGGCCACGAAGTCAGCGGACCCAACGGCCGCGCGAAGGCGTCGGCCCAGCTCGCGAAGGAGCTCGTCCCCGAATTCGTAGCCGAACGTCTCGTTCACGTCGTCGTAGCCATGGACCCTGACGAGAGCCACGCTCGCGGACGGGTCCGGTGCTGCGAGCGCCCGGGCGACCTCGTGTTGAAATGCCACTCGGTTCGGCAGACCGGTCGTTTGGTCGAAGAGGGTCAGCTCGTTCACCCGCTGATTCGAATCGCGCATGTGACCGATCAGACCCGCGATCGCCGCGAAGACGATCGCGGCAAGTGTGGTCCCCGCCACGCTTTGCTCGAAGCTCCATCCCTCGCCGAAGAAGAGCGCCGCATTGATAGGCAAGAAACAGAGCGCCGTAAGGGCGCCGGCGCGAGCGCCTCGGAGCCAGGCCGACGTGGCGACGGGCAGCAGGGCCAGGACCCCGGTCGCGTCCCCAAAGACGCCGAAGAGGACCAGGAAAGCGACGAGATACCAAAGCCATGCCCCGAATGTGGCCACCGCGGCGAATTGCCAGGAGACCCGCTTCTTGCCGGCGGCCTTCACGGATCGAGAACGCCGAGCGCGTTCGCTCGGACGACGGCAGCGAGCTTCGAATGGACGCCGAGCTTCTCGAGGATGTTCTGCACGTATCCGCGCGTCGTGTGCGCGCTAATCCCGAGGCGGGTGGAGATATCGCCGACCTCGAGCGCTTCGGCCATGAGCCCGAGCACCTCGCGCTCGCGTGGGGTGAGCCCGGCCTTCTGCCGATCGCGATCGGCCTTTTCCTGGATCCGCTCGCGCGCCCGGCGGAGGAGCCGGGCGAGCTCGTCCTTGTCGAGCAGGATCTCCCCCGCGGCCGCGCGGCGGATGGCTGTGATCACCTCGGCCATGCGGGACCCTTTCGGCAGGTAGCCGCGGATGCCCGACTCCACCGCGGTCACGAGCTCGTCGTCGGTCATCCCGCCCGAGAACATGATCACGGCGGTCTGCGGACGCGCGGCGATCACGTGAGCGGTCGCCTCGGCGCCTGACATTCCCGGCAGGGCCTGGTCCATGAGCACGACGTCGGGTTGGCGTTCGCGCACGATCCGGAAGGCCTCGTTCGCGTCGTGGGCGAGCTCGGTGAGCTCGAAGGTTTCGTCGCGTGCGAGAAGCGCGTAGAGGCTCTCGGCGACCGCGATGTGGTCGTCGACGATGAGCACGCGGATCCTCTTGGCGGCATCAGTCATGACCCAATGCCTCGCGGACCGCCCGGAGGAGCTCCTTCCGAGTGAAGGGCTTTTCCAGAAGGCGCACGTCCCCGGTGATCAGGCCCTGGTGCGCGATCACGTCCTGCGGATAGCCCGACATGTAGAGGACCGGTACGTCGGGACGAGCCGAGTGAAGACGGAGGACCAGGTCCATCCCGGACATCTCGGGCATGACGACATCGGTGAGGACCATGTCGATCTTGCGCGACAGATCGGCAGAGAGATTGATCGCGTCTGTCGGGCTCGCGCTCTCGAACACGCGGTAGCCGTTGGTGCTCAGAATGCGGCGCGCGGCCGCACGCACGGCGCCCTCGTCCTCGACAAGCAGGATGCCCTCTCCGTTGCCGACCTGGTCCCCGCTGGTCTGCGAAGGCTCGGCTATCGTCGCCGCGGATTCGGCGACAGGAAGCAGGACGCTCGCCGTGGTGCCGCGTCCAGGCTCGCTGTACAAGGCGACATTCCCGCGCGCCTCACTGACGATCCCGTAGACGGTCGCCAGTCCAAGGCCGGTGCCTTTGCCTTTCGGCTTCGTTGTGAAGAAAGGCTCGAATGCCCGATCGGCGACCTCGGTCGTCATCCCGTGCCCCGTGTCCGCGATGCTGAGGCGGACGTACCGGCCCGTCGCGAGGTCAACGTGTGTCGACACGAAGTCCTCGTCAAGCTCCGCGTTCTGCGTGTCGATGATCAGCTTGCCGCCCTGCGGCATCGCGTCGCGCGAATTCACCGCCAGATTCATGATCACCTGCTCGATCTGCCCGCGGTCCGCGAGCACCGGCCAGAGGTCCGTCGCCGGAGTCGTGACGAGCTCGATGTTCTCGCCGATCGTCCGCTGCAGGAGCTTGCGCATCTCGGTGACGACCGAGTTGACGTCGAGCACCTCGGGGTGCGCCACCTCGCGCCGCGAGAAGATCAGGAGCTGACGCGTAAGCGTGGCGGCACGCTCCGCCGCGCGGCGGATCTCTTCGACATCGTCGCGGAGAGCCGGGCGGTCCGCGAGCTCGTCGGCGACGAAGGTCGCGTAGTTCAGGATCACGGCGATCAGGTTGTTGAAGTCGTGCGCGACGCCTCCAGCGAGCTGGCCGACACTTTCCAGTCGCTGGGCCTGCTGAAGCTCGCGCTCCAGGCGCTCCCGCTGGCGCGCGGCCGCCACGTAGTCGGTGATGTCGCGGCCCGTCGAGGCGACTCCGATGATCGTCCCTTCCTCATCGCGGACTGCGGACATGCTGACGATGTGATCCATCAGCGTGCGATCACGCGCCATCCGCACCGTCTCGAGCGCCTCGACCCGGTCGCCCTTGCGAATCTTTGCGAGGATCTCGGCATGCTCGCCATTCGCGCTTGGTGGATAGATGATCGCGACGTCCTTGCCAATCGCTTCCAGCGCCGACCAGCCGTACAGCCGCTCAGCCGCGGGATTCCAGCTGGTGATGGTGCCGTCGAGCGTCTCGCCGATGATGGCGTCATCCGAGCTGTCGACGATGGCGGCGAGCCGGCTGCGTGCCTCCGCCCTTCGGAGGTCGGTGACGTCCCGAATGGACGCGGACACAAGTAAGCCTTCAGCGGTCTCGATTGCCGACAGGCTGATGTCGACCGGAAACTCGGTGCCGTCCTTACAACGTCCGGAGAGCTGAAGCCCTGCTCCCATCGGCCGCGTGCGCGGGTCGGCCATGTAGCCCGAACGGTGCTGCGGGTGCCAAGGACGGACCGACTCGGGCACGAGTATTTCGACTTGCTGACCGACGAGCTCCGCCCGTGCGTAACCGAAGAGCTTCTCGATCTGTCCGTTCACGAGACGAATGCGGCCCTGGCTATCGACCACGACGATCGCATCCGGCGCGGCCTCGAGGAGTGATTCAAAGAGCCGGTTGCGTTCTTCCGCGCGCACGCGCTCGGTCACGTCTTGTATCGCTGCCTCGACAAGCATTCCCTCGCTCGTGTCGATCGCCGAAAGATCGATGTCCACCGGAAACTCGGTCCCGTCCTTCCGCGTCGCCGACAGGTTGGGGCCGGCTGCGACAGGTCGCGCTCGCGCTTCGCCGAGGAGCTCGGTCCGACGGAAGGGGTGTTGCTCGCGGGCGCGCTCCGCAAGAAGGAGGTCGGCCGACGTTCCGAGAAGCTCGCCCGGTGCGTAGCCAAAGAGCGCTTCGACCTGGCGGTTGGCGAGGCGGATGAGGCCTTCGTTGTCGACGACCACCATGGCGTCGGGCGCGGCCTCCAACAGGGATTCGTAGATCCTCCGTCGCTCCTCCTCGTGCTTCCTGGACCGCAGATCGCGCAGGGTGACCGAGAGTGCCTGGGCATCGGGGTCCGCCGCTGGAGAGAGGCTGATGTCGGGTGGAAAGGTCGTCCCGTCCTTGCGGCGGATGACCATGTTGTCGACGTCCAGCCGGATGACCGTCGCGTGCTGGCCGACGAGCTCGTCCGGTGCGTATCCGAGGAGCTTCTCGACGTTTCCGCTGGCCCTCGTGATCACGCCCTTGCCGTCGAGGAGGAGGACCACCTCACCGGCGTCCTCCATCGAGACCGCGGTGCGGAGTCCCTGCACGGTTGCCTCTTTCCGCTGTTGCGCGCTGAAGTCAGTTGAGGCTAGAGGCGCACGGTAGGCCTATGCCGAACCTGAGGTCATATTCAGACATGGGCATCCTCGGCGCGATCGGCGTACGATGTCTAGGTATTAGTGCCGAAACAGCGCACGAAGCCTATGGATAAGTCGATTCGCGTCGGCGAGGCCGCCGAGCTGCTCGGAGTCTCGGTCGATACGCTACGTCGCTGGACGGCGTCCGGTCGTTTGCGTGTACGGCGATCCGCCGGTGACCAGCGTCTTGTCGCTCTCTCCGACATCCGCCGCCTCCAGACGGAGCTTCGCCTGAAGCGGGCACGGCCGATCGTCGCTCAGTCAGCACGAAATCGATTTCCGGGCGTCGTAACTCGCGTCGAAAAGGATCGCGTGGCGGCGGTCGTCGAAGTCCAGGCCGGACCGCACCGACTGGTCAGCCTCATCACCGCGGAGGCCGCGAACGATCTCGCCCTCAAGCCTGGTGTCGAAGTGGTCTGCGTCGTGAAATCGACGAACGTCGGGATCGAGATCGCGCAGCCCGGCCGGGGCGGGGCGTCCTGACGCGCGCGGGCGTCGCGTTCGGCCTCGCGGCGACGGTGATCCTGAGCGCCTGCGCCAGCAGTCCGGCCAGCTCCCCGAGCCCCACCAACTCGAGTGCGCTGCTCGCGGGCTCCATCACCGTGTTCGCGGGGTCCTCCCTGACCGACGCGTTCAAGAACGCAAGCGACGAGCTCACCAAGACGAACCCGGACGCGCGTTTCAGATTCAACTTTGGCTCATCCTCGACCCTCGCGACGCAGATCACGAACGGCGCGCCCGCGGACGTCTTCGCTTCCGCCGACGACGCGAACATGCAGAAGGTCGTCGATGCCAAGCTCACGGATGGAGCGGCCGCGCCATTCGTCAGCAACCGGCTCCAGATCGCGGTCGCTCCCGGCAATCCCAAGAAGATCGCCGGGCTCGCCGATCTCGCGCGGCCCGACGTCGTCCTCGTCCTCGCTGCGCCCACGGTGCCCGCCGGCAGGTATGCGCTCGAGGCGCTGACAAAAGCCGGTGTGACCCCGAAACCGGTGAGCCAGGAGGTCGACGTGAGGGCCGTATTGAATAAGGTGAGCCTCGGCGAAGCCGACGCGGGCATCGTCTACGTGACCGACGTGAAGTCCGCGGCCGGCCGCGTCACCGGCGTCGATATACCCGAACAGCACCAGGTCCTGGCGCGATACCCGATCGCCGTGGTCAAAGACTCGAAGAACGCGCGGCTTGCGCACGCATTCGTCGACTACCTGCTCTCGCCCGCGGGGCAGAGCATGCTGGCGGAGTTCGGCTTCTCGAAGCCATGAAGTCCGAGCGCCCTCCTGTTCTCTTCGTCGTCCTTGCGGCCGTTGGCATCGCGTTCTTCGTCCTGCCGCTCGTCGGGCTGCTGTATCGGGCGCCGTGGGAGACCGCGCTCGGCGATCTGACCACACCCGAGGCGCTCACGGCGCTCCGGCTCTCGTTCGTCGTCTCGCTCGCGGCAACGGCCCTCGCGCTGCTGCTCGGCGTTCCTCTCGCGTGGATCTATGCCCGCGTTCCATTCCGCGGGCGCGACATCGTTCGCGCGCTGACGACCCTGCCGATGATCCTGCCGCCCGTCGTCGGCGGCGTCGCGCTGCTCTTCGCATTCGGACGGCGCGGCCTCTTCGGGCAGGCGCTCGACACGATGTTGGGGATCCGCATCCCATTTACGACAGCCGGCGCGATCCTCGCGGCGACATTCGTGGCGATGCCGTTTCTCGTCCTCACCGTGGAGGCGGGGCTCCGATCGATGGATCGCCGCTACGAGGACGCGGCCAGGACCCTCGGCGCCGGGCGCTGGCTCGTGTTCCGGCGCGTGACTCTTCCGCTGATCGCGCCGTCGGTCTTCGCGGGAGCGGTGCTCTGCTGGGCGCGCGCCCTCGGTGAGTTCGGGGCGACGATCACGTTCGCGGGGAATCTGCCGGGAACCACGCAGACGCTACCGCTCGCGGTCTACATCGCCCTCGAAACAAGGCCCGAGGTCGCGATCATGTTGAGCCTCGTCCTACTCGCAATATCGCTCGTAATCCTGGTGGCGATGCGCGACCGCTACCTGCGGGCGTTCTGATGCTGAGGGCGCAGGTCGCCGTCCGCCTCGGCACGCTCGACCTCGACGTCTCGATCGAAGCCGCGCCTGGCGAGATCGTCGCCATCCTTGGGCCGAACGGCGCCGGGAAGACCACCTTTTTGCGCGCCGTCGCCGGCCTGGTTCCAATGGCGCGAGGGCGCGTCGAGCTCGACGATGTCGTCCTCGAGGACGTCGCGCGAGGCGTCCATCTGCCGCCGGAGCGCCGCCCGATCGGCGTCGTGTTTCAGGACTACCTGCTGTTCCCGCATCTCTCGGCGCTCGAGAACGTGGCCTTCGGTCTTCGGGCGCGCGGTGTCGCGGCGCGCGAGGCCCGTGCTCGCGCTGGATCGTGGCTCGATCGCCTCGGCGTCGCCGAGCACGCGGAGTCGAGACCGCGGGCGCTCTCGGGTGGGGCGGCGCAACGCGTTGCCCTCGCGCGCGCCCTCGCGATCGACCCGCGCCTCCTTCTGCTCGACGAGCCCCTTGCCGCTCTCGATGCGTCTTCACGCGGCGCGATCCGGCGCGACCTCAAGCGCCACCTCGCATCCTTCGCGGGGATCCGCATCGTTATCACACACGATCCGCTCGAGGCTGTTGCGCTCGCCGATCGCCTCGTGATCCTCGAAGGCGGCCGGGTCGTGCAGACGGGCTCGCCCGCCGAGGTCACGCAGCGGCCGCGGTCGCGCTACGTCGCGGATCTCGTGGGCGTGAATCTCCTGCGCGGGATCGCGAACGCGGGGCAGGTCGCGATTGCGGGCGGCGCGACGCTTCAATCGGCCGACGGCGTCGACGGCGAGGTCTTCGCCGTGGTCCATCCGCGTGCCGTCGCGCTGCACCGGACGCGCCCCGAGGGTTCGCCGCGGAATGTGTGGCGTGGCCGCGCCTCGGCGCTCGACTTTCAAGGGGACCGCGTTCGCGTCGGCGTTGAAGGTGAGATGCCGATCATCGCCGAGGTCACGCCCGCCGCCGTGAGGGAGCTCGATCTCGCCGAGGGCGGCGAGGTCTGGGTCAGCGTGAAGGCGACCGAGATCACCGTCTACCCGGCCTAAACTCGCGCCATGTCGATCAGCGCGACCTCGGCGAAGCCCGCGCAGAAGCTCATGAGCGCCGACGACGCGCTCGCGCG
>JALYLL010000273.1 GCA_030774255.1 Chloroflexota bacterium
CTGATATCGCGACGATCCAACCGATCCTGTCGGCGGACACTTCATCGAGTCGGATCAGCAACCTCATTTACGACGGGCTCATCCAGCAGGACTACAAGAACGGTGAGCCCAAGGCGAAGATGGCGACGTACAGCATTTCCCAGGACGGTCTCACCTATTCCTTCGAGATAAACGCGAAGGCCAACTGGTCCGACGGCAAGCCGGTCATCGCGCAGGACTGGCTGACCGGGCTCAAGCTCGTCGGCAAGTCGCAGAAGACCGTGCGCAAGTCGAGCTTCCAGGACGTCCAGGGATTCCTCGACTACTGCGTCGGCTCCTCCTCGTCAGGCTGCAAGGGCACCGCGAAGGAGATCTCCGGTGTGAAGATCGACTCCGCCAACCCCAAGAAATTCTCGGTGACCCTGACCAAGGTGAGCTGCCCGGCGATCATCGACCTAAACGGCTACACACTTCCGACGCAGGTCTTCGGCAAGTACGCGACCGACTCATCAAAGGATGAGATCGACACCGCGCCGGAGAACACGAACCCGACCGTATTCAGCGGTCCGTTCAAGTTCAGCGAATGGCGCAAGGGCGACCAGATCATCCTCAACAAGAACCCCGACTACTGGCAGGGCGCGCCCAACGTCGATCAGTACATCGTCAAGGTCGTCGCGAACCAGACGGCGATCGCGAACGGTCTCAAGACCGGCGAGCTGACGTACGGCAGCATCCAGCCGAAGGACCTCGCGGACATGCAGACCGTTGACACCGTGAAGATCACGAAGTACCAGAACCTCGGATACACCTTCATCAGCTGGAACGAGCTGGCCCCGACCGTCCCTGCGTTCGCGGACAAGCGCGTCCGCCAGGCCCTTGCGTATGGCATCGACATGGACGCGGTCATCAAGGCGGTCGTGTTCGGTGAGGCGACCAAACAGGTCGCGCACCATGTGCCGGTCCAATGGGCATATCCGACCTCGGCTCTCGAGCAGTACAAGTACGACAAGACCAAGGCGCAGCAGCTTCTTACCGACGCCGGATGGGTCAAGGGGTCGGACGGCATCCTCGCCAAGGATGGCAAGAAGTTCACGATGACCATCTCGACGAACTCCGGCAACCAGGAGCGTGAGACGCTCGCCCAGGTCGCGGCCGAGCAATACAAGCAGCTCGGGATCGACGCGAAGTCGGCGCCGGAAGCGTTCCAAGGCCTCGTCACGAAGCTGACCACCGGCGACCCGGCCATCGAGGCGAACATCATCGGCTGGTCGCTTGGTGGCGACGTCGATCCCTACCAGATCTGGCACTCGAGCCAGATCCCGGACCGGGCCAAGGGCACGACGGGCTTCGGCTTCACCGGCTTCAAGGACGCAGCGATGGACAAGGCGATCGAGCAAGGTCGCAACCCCACGAATGGCGACTGCTCGACCGCGGCGCGCAAAGCGAACTACGAGACCTTTAACAAGATCCTCAACGACAACCAGCCGTACAACTTCGGCTACGCGAATAACGTCCTGGTCGGGTCTCAGAAGACCCTCCAGAACTTCGATCCCGCCTCGTTCAGCCAGATCTGGAACGTCCACACCTGGTGGATCAAGCAATAGCGTCGTGATTCACGGAGGAGCGCCCGCGCTGGGCGCTCCTCCGGAGCGGTGGAGGAGCGTTTGCGCGACTTCATCATCAGGCGAGTCCTATACGCGATCCCAACCCTCATCGGGATCTCGATCATCACGTTCCTCATCGCGCGGCTGTCGCCCGGCGATCCCATCCGTCTCTTCACGTTCGGCATCAGGGACTTCACCCAGGAGGACTACCTCCGGCTGCTCCACGCCTACGGGCTCGACAAGCCGATCCCGCTCCAATACGTCGACTGGATCACGAGAGCCCTCCAAGGAAACTTTGGCGAGTCGCTCATCTATCACCGCGAGTCGTTCTCGATGGTGATGGAGCGAGTTCCGAACACCCTCATGCTCGCCGTGACGGCGCTGTTGTTGCAGCTCGTCATCGGTGTCCCACTGGGCGTGCTCGCAGCGTTCAAGCGGGGAAAGTGGGTCGACGGCGCGATTCGTATCTTCGGAGTTGTCGGGCACGCTGTCCCGGCATTCTGGCTTGGTCTGATCCTGATCATCGTCTTCGCCGTTCAGCTCCGGTGGCTGCCGAGCATCGGAGTGCTGACGGTCGGACACGACCAATTGGACATCCTCGACCGGCTCAAGCACCTCATCCTTCCCTCCTTCGTCCTTGCGCTGACGGGGATCGCGAACTACTCGCGGATCCTTCGTACGGAGACTCTCGACGTCCTGGCCCAGGATTTCGTCCGGACCGCACATGCGAAGGGCTTGCGCGAGCGGACCGTGATATTCACGCATGCGCTTCGGAACGCGCTCATCCCGGTCGTCACCGCACTCGGCGGCATTCTCGCGGCGCTGGTCGGGGGGGCGCTGGTCATCGAGCAGGTCTTCAGCTGGCCCGGCGTCGGCCAGTTCACGTTCCAGGCGGCGATCGCGAAGGATTATCCGATCGTCCAAGCGGGCGTGATGTTCACGAGCACGATTCTTGTCATCAGTTACCTGCTCCGCGACCTGACGTACGCGATCGTCGATCCGCGGATCAAGGTGGGCTAAGTGGCGACGACCGCCGCCACGGCGCGGGTTGTTCCCGTTGCCGTCCTAGCGCGGCCCTCGCGGAGTCTCTGGGACAACGCGTTCTACAAGCTCCGGCGTGACAAGCTGACGATCGGCGCGTTCTTCGTACTTTTCGTCCTTGCGGCGCTCTCCATCGCCGCCCCCCTCTTCTCGGAGTACGTGTTCCATTACAAGTTCGAGCAGCAGGATCTCCTGCACACGTATGAGAAGCCCCAGTTCGCCAACCTCGCGTACTTGCTCGGCTCCGACGAGATCGGACGCAGTCAGGTGGTGCGACTCCTCTACGGCGGTCAGATCTCGCTCTTCGTCGGGTTCACTGCCGCATTCTTCAATCTGACTCTTGGCGTCGCATTGGGTCTCAGCGCCGGGTATTTCCGTGGCGCCCTCGACGACGTCCTGACCTGGGTGATCACAACGCTCAACGGCATCCCCCAGATCTATCTCCTGCTCATCATCGCGGCGCTCTGGACTCCGGGTCCGTTCACGCTGGTCGTGATCATCGGCCTGCTCAACTGGACCGGGATCTCGCTCTACGTGCGCGGGCAGACATTCGCGCTGCGCGAGCGGGAGTTCGTGACAGCGGCGCGGACCATCGGCGCGCGCGATCGCCGGATCATGTTCAGGCACATCCTTCCGAACGTGCTGCCTCTGATCTTCGTGCTCGCCGCGATCGACGTGGGCGCGATCATCCTTCTCGAGTCCGCCCTCAGCTTTCTCGGTCTCGGCATCCTTCCGCCGACGCCGACGTGGGGAAACCTGCTGACGAACGCGGTGTCCTACTTCGTTCGGGCCTGGTGGCTGGTGGTGTCGCCGGGGGCGATGATCTTCCTTACCGTGCTCTGCCTGTACCTCATCGGCGACGGCCTGCGCGACGCGCTCGACCCCCGCCTCAAGACGCACTAGGCGTCATGCGTCGGGCGTCCGTCCTAGCGCTCGCGGTCCTGTTTGGCGTCGCCTGCCAGGTGCCGCCCGCGAGCGCCACGCCTGCGCCGACCGGTGCGCAGCAGGGCGGCACGCTTCGGGTCGCGCTGCCGGCCGAGGTCACTGCGTTCGACCCGTGGACCGCCGATGCCGCGTCGCTCATGGCGACGCGCCAGATCTTCGAGACGCTCGTCGAGGTCGACCCGGCGACGTCGCGGATCACCCCGGCGCTGGCTTCGTCGTGGCAGATGACGAACGACGGCGCGTCGTGGACGTTCTCACTCCGCGCGGGGGTCGTCTTTCAGGATGGCGTTCCCCTCGAAGCGTCCTCCGTCATCGCCAGCTTCGAGCGCGGACGGACTGGTCGCGTGCCCGCCTACCGTGCGCTCTTCGACGACCCCTCGGCGATCGTGAGCGTGGTCGCGGTCGATCCGCGAACGGTCCGCTTCGACCTCCGCGCTCCGTTCGGCCCGTTCCTCGCGCACCTGGCGGCGCCGCAGGCCGCGATCGCGCGCGCCAACGGCGCGGGCACCGGTCCCTTCACGGCCTCCGCGGGCGCGCTTGCGCCGGACGGCACGCTGACGCTAGGTCGGAATGACTTCTACTGGCGCCGCGACTCCTCGGGCAAGCAGCTTCCATATCTCGACGGTCTCGTCCTCCGCCCGGTGCGCGACGCCACGTCGCGACTCGCCGAGCTGCGCGGGGGCCGCGTCGAGGTGGCGCTCGATCTTCCGATCGCGCAGGCCTCCAGCGCGCGCAGCGACCCGAGCCTCGTGGTCAGCCCACGAAAGGACGCGGCCCTCGCCTCTCTGGGGATCGACGCGATGACGCCGCTCTTCGATCGGCCCGAGGTACGCCGAGCGGTGGCCATGGCGGTCAACCGCAACGCTCTCTCGGCCGTCTACGCCGGTACGTCGCGCCCGGCGACCCAGGTCGTGCCACCGGGCTCGCTTGGCTATGACGAGAGCGTGGTCGAGTTCGCGCCGCTCGACACGGATGCGGGCCGCAAGGCCCTCGCGGACGCGCACGTGGCGACGCCGATCGCCGCCGACCTCGCGTACCCGAACGCCCCGACAGCCGCGTACCCGGACCCGCAGCGCATCGCCCAGTCGATCGCGGCGGACCTCGGGAAGATCGGCATCATCGCTCGGCTGCGCGCGGTGGAGCCGACGGGGCTTCGCGACGCGAAGGCGACGTTCACGCTCGACACGACGGCCATCGGCCTCGACCCCGACGACGTGTTCTGGCCGCTCTACGGCCTCGACGATCCCTCGGGCGCGTCGCTCCTCGTCGGCTTGGTCCGGAAGGCCCGCGCCGACGCGGATCCGACCAAGCGCGCCGAGCTGTACAAGCAGGTGTCGAAGATCGCGCGGACCGACGCGCTGCGGGTGCCGCTGCTGTTCGCGGATCGGCCGAACGCCGCCACCGCGCGCCTGGTCGGGTATACGGGAATTGAGTATTTCGGCACGGTGTGGCTGCGGCCGTGACAGCGTCGGCTAGCGTGTGAGGGAATGATGGGTCCGATGGGTGGCGGCGGCGTGCACATGTTCATGTGGGGCGGGCGCGGCGACCAGACGAAGAAGCGACCGACGATCGCCATGTATCGGAGGCTCTTGCGATTCGTCGGCCCGTACCGGTTGAACCTCGCGGTCGCGATCGCACTGCTTCTGGTCTCGACCGCGCTCGGACTGGTGTGGCCGCAGATCGTGCAGCGCGTGCTGGACCTTGGCCTCAAAGAGCCGGGGCTCCTCGACGAGCTCGTCGTCGTCCTGATCGTGGTCCTGGTCATACGAGCCGTCGTCGACGGTGTCCGTCAGTTCGTGATGTCGTGGACGGGCGAGAAGGTGATCTTCGATCTTCGAATGGCGATCGTGAACCATCTGCAGTCGATGTCGCTGTCTTTCTTCAATGTCCGCAAGACGGGCGACCTGATGTCACATGTGACGAGCGACGCGACCCTCGTGCACGGGGTCGTGACGCAGACGATCATCCAGGTGCTCAGTCAGGTCCTCACGCTCGTCGGCGGCATCACCATCATCTTTCTGATGAACTGGCGCCTCGCGTTGCTCACGCTCGTCGTCGCACCACCGATCGGCATCATCGGTCAGTACCTGGGTCGCCGCATTCGCGACATCTCGCGCGCCGCGCAGGATGCGCAAGGCGTGGCGGTCGGGGTGTTGCAGGAGGCCCTCGCCGAGGTGCGCGTCGTCCAGGCTTTCACACGCGAGGACTACGAGGCCAAACGCTTCCATGAGAAGCTCGTCGTGATGTTCGAGAAGAGCATCG
>JALYLL010000274.1 GCA_030774255.1 Chloroflexota bacterium
GGCCACGCCGCCGATCAGAAGACCGCCGATCGCCTCGACGAGGGTGTTGCGCCGACCGTGGCCAGCTCATCGAAGTGCTCGACGAAGGCCGCCGCGATCGAGCTCGGCGGCGGCAACAGGAACTGCTGGATCCCGAACGCGCGGACCGCGAGCTCCCAGAGCCCGAGCACGCCGACGAACACGGCGACCGCGGGGAGGTTGTAGCCGATACGCTTCCTCAACTTGCGGCGACCTCCGCCGCGCCCGGCTTCCCGACCTGGTGGCCCCGCAGCCGCTCGCGGACGCGCGTGATGAAGCCGAAGTAGCGCTCGTCTTCGCGCGTGAGGTCGTTACGGGGTTGAGGCAGGTCGACCGGGATGAGCTCGATGATCCGGCCCGGCCGTGACGACATGACGGCGACATGTGTCGAGAGAAAGACCGCCTCGGGAATGCTGTGCGTGACGAACACGATCGTCGTGCCGGTCTGCTTCCAGATCCGCAACAGCTCGAGGTTGAGCCGCTCGCGGGTCATCTCGTCGAGTGCGCCAAAGGGCTCGTCCATCAAGAGGATCGCGGGCTCGAACGAGAGAGCGCGCGCGATGGCGACCCGCTGCTGCATCCCGCCCGAAAGCTGCCACGGGTAGCGCCGCTCGAAGCCGGTCAGCTCGACCAGGGCGAGCATCGCTCTCGCGCGATCCGCACGCGCGCCCTTGTCCTTCCCGCTCACCTCGAGCGGGAGCTCGACGTTGCCCTGGACGGTCCGCCAGTCGAAGAGCACCGGCGCCTGGAAGACCATTCCGTAGTCGCGGTCGAGACGCGCGCGGTGCGCGGTCTTCCCGTTTACCTCGATCGTTCCGGCGCTGGGCTGGGTCAGGTCGCCGATAAGCCGCAGGAGCGTTGACTTGCCGCACCCGGAAGGCCCGATGAAGGAGACGAACGCGCCCTTGGGGATCTCCAGGTCGATTTGCTGCAACGCGGGCGTCTTGTCGGCCCCCGCGCCGAAGACCTTGTCGACGCCGCGAACGCGTACGACCGAGTCGCTCATGCGTCCGACGGAGCGGCGCGCCCGCGAAGGAAGAGCACCTCGGCGATCCGCACCAACGCGAAGAAGCCGATGCCGACGATCGCCGCCACGATGATCGCGGCCCACAGCTTCGGCGGACCCGACACGTAGAA
The DNA here is from genome assembly GCA_030774255.1 of Chloroflexota bacterium. Lineage (GTDB taxonomy): Bacteria > Chloroflexota > Limnocylindria > P2-11E > P2-11E > 3-1-20CM-2-70-9. The sequence goes on from JALYLL010000274.1 coordinate 1,156, forward strand.
CTGATTGAAGTTCAGGATCGCGCCGCCAAGCCCATCGCGTATACCCGAGGGCAGCTCGCCGATGATCGCGCCGACGACGCTCGCCGTCGCCGCGACCTTGAATGCGGCGAACAGGTAGGGCGCGGCCGCCGGCAGCCTCACCTTGAAGAGAACGTCGCGTCGCGACGACGCGTACGAGCGCATGAGCTCGAGCGCGCGCGGGTCGGGCGAGCGAAGCCCCCGCAGCCCCGCGATCGCGACTGGGAAGAAGGTCAGGTACGCCGAGATGACCGCGACGGCGAGCCACCCGCCCCGGAGCCAAATGACGACGACCGGTGCGATTGCGATGATCGGGACGGTCTGCGAGGCGACGACGTACGGGACGAGGGCCCGCTCGAGAAGCGGCGAATGCACGAACACGATCGCCAGGGCCAGCCCGAGCAGCGCGCCGAAGACAAAGCCGCCGAACGCTTCCTGGAAGGTGAAGATCCCAGCCTTGGCCAGCACGAGCCCGAGGGGCGGACCGTTCCGCTGCGCGGGCTCAACGAAGGACGCGGCGATGTCCCAGACGTGCGGCATGTTGAGGTCGCTCGCGACGGTCCACTGAAAGGGAGGCGTCCAGGCCTCGCTTGGATCGCCGCCCAGTAACTTGACGACCTCCCAGAGGACTGTGAGCGCGCCGATGACGACAAGAAATGACAGACCGCTGCGCGGGGCGCGGAACACGGCGAAAGTGTAGATACTGCTAACCGCACACCATGCATCTCGACGTCAACCTCTGGCCGCAGAACACCACATGGCAAGCGCTGCGCGAGCACGCGCTGCTCGTGGATCGGCTCGGGTTCGATTCGCTATGGGTGTGGGACCACTTCTACTCGATCAACGGCGACCTCCATCGGCCCAACCTCGAGGGCTGGCAGATCCAGGCCGCGTACGCGGCGATCACGAAGAACGTCCGCATCGGTTGTCTCGTGTCAGGCATCACGCATCGCCACCCCGCTGTGCTCGCCAACATGGCGACGACGCTCGACAACATTTCGGATGGACGCGCGATCCTCGGAATCGGTGCGGCGTGGAACGCCCTGGAACACAACGCGTACGGGATCGATCTCGGCACGCCGGCGGAGCGCTCCAACCGGTTCGCCGAAGCAACGAAGATCATTCGGCAGCTCGTGGATGGGAAGCGCGTGACCTTCTCGGGCAAGTACTACGAGCTCGTCAACGCCGAGGTCCTCGTGCGACCGGTGCAGAAGCGGCTCCCGATCTTGATCGGCGGCGGCGGAGAGCAGCGGACCCTGCGCACGACCGCGCGCTACGCCGACATGTGGCACTCCTTCGAGACCCCCGAGGTGATGGCCCACAAGATCGAGGTGCTGCAGAAGCACTGCGCCGAGGTGGGCCGTGATCCATCGGAGATCGAGCCGATCGGAGGCAGTTGGGTCGTCATTCGCGACGACCCCGCCAAGGCGAAGGCGCACCTGCAGCAAATCGCCGAGCACCACGGAATGTCCGCCCCGCCGACCGCCATCGTGGGCGGACCTGACCTGGTCGCCCAGCGGATCGCCGAATACTCGCGAGTGGGCGTGAAGGGTTTCATCGTCCGGTTTGCCGAG
>JALYLL010000275.1 GCA_030774255.1 Chloroflexota bacterium
CCATGTGGGTCCTTGGCTCGCTCGTGGCGGCAGGTCTGTACGCCGCGTTGGCGATCACAGCCTTCGGGCGCGCCTATTCCTATCTGTTCTTCGTCGCATCGCTCAGTGCGCTCGCAGGGATCGGGGCTCTCCTCCACCTGGGCAACTTCTGGTTCCTCGTTCCGTTCGCCGCATACCCGCTCGCGATCCAGCTCGCAGCACGGACCGGGAACAGCAGCGCGCTGCGGCTGGTTGCCCCGCTCGATCTGCCTGGGCGCTTCTTGATGTCAGCGATGCTCATGCTCGGTGCGCTGGGCATCGTGGCAACTGCCGTCAGCGGCAGTCTTCCTGTTGCCGAGCGTCTCGCAGTTCCGGCGCTTGCGCTTCTGGCGACCGCGTACTACGTGGCGCGCACGGACAGAGACCGCAAGCGGGAACGCTGGCTGGCTGCTGCCGGACCGGCGGGGATCGTGTTCACGTCGCTCTTCGCGGCGGGCGCGCCGGCGCAGACCTATGGCTTCGTTTCTGGCGTGCTCGCGGTGGGCTACACGCTGGTCCGCGAGGTGAGCGATCTCAACGGTGCGGCTTCCCCGCTTCCGATGTGGGCACGAGATCGCGCCCGCTATCTGGGATACGCGTTGATCGCGGGAGCGCTCCTTGCCATCACCGCGTACTGGCGCGCTCCTTTCGTTGGCGCGACGACCTACCTCGGTATGGCGCTCCTTCTGGGTTCGCTCGCCGTATGGCGCGCGTGGCCGACCCGGCGCGAGCAGGCGCCCGCGGATCTCACCGGCCTCGTCCTGGCCGGCGCGGGGGCTCTGCATATCGGCGTGGTGCTGCTGCTTGTCGCGACGGGTCTCACGCGCTCCGGCGTCCTGCCGTTCAGCGGCCTCGAGCCGCGAACAATGGCCCTCGGATTCGCGCCGCTCGCAGCGGGACTCGGTGTCTTCGCGGCGATCGCGCGAAGGCGCTTGCCGATCCTCGCGAATCCCGTTTCGATCATGACCCTCGCGAGTGCCGTCGCCGTCCTGTCGTTCGCCTTTGGCGACGCGCCGCTCGCGACCACGCTCGCGATCGCCGCGACGGTCGGTGCCGCCGCGACGGCGGTCGACAGCCGGCGACCGTCGCTCCTTTGGATCGCAGCAGCCTTCGGAGCGGCGGCGGCGGTATCCGCCGGACGGTGGCTGCAGCCGTCCGAGGAAATGCGACCGCTCGGCCTCGCTGCCGCCGCGCTCCTGCTCTTCGTTCCGGCATATCTCGCGCGGTTCCGCGAGAACGCCTTCGCGCGGGTCACGCGCGAGATCGCTATCGCAACGGCGCTGGCGGCGGTCGGCGTGGGATTCACCTTCGCGCTCGCGCGGCCGGTGAGCGCTATTCCGTGGGACACGCTTGTTTGGCTCGCGACCGCCCCCGCGTTCGCGGTGTTCGGAGCGCTCGCATTTGTCGAGGGACTCCGCCGCCGCTCCGAGCGCATCGCCCTCTTCGCAACGGCCTCGTTCCTCGCGAGCGTTCTCATCGTCGTCGCACGACTTCACCCTGCGGCCATCGAGGCCTACACGCTTCCGGTGGCGATCTACCTGGGCCTCGCCGCCTGGGGCATGCTCGCTTCGGCTCGCGTGCTCTCCGGGCGGACCTTGCCTTGCCCGCGCTGCTCGGCGCTGCGGTGGCGCTCGTCGGCCCGACTTATCTATGGAGCTGGGAACAGGACGCGGTCGCGCGAACGCTCGCGGTGCTCGCCGAGAGCGTGATCCTGCTGCGTTTCGCGAGCGCTCGCGGACTGCGCGAGCTTGCCGCGGTGTCGATCGCCGCACTTGGTCTGGTCGTGGTCCGCGCGGCGGCCGCTCCGCTGGCCCTCGAGGCGTCGACCGCGGCGTTCGGAGTCATCACGCTCGGCCTCGTCCTCGTGGTCCCGCGCATTTCGTGGCGCATCGGTGACCGGCTACGGGAGGCGGCCGAGGTCGCCGGGGTGCTGCTTCTGCTCGTTCCACCTCTGGTCCGCGCGACGGCGTTCGGCGACGATGCGCTCACCCACGGAGCGTCGGTTCTGGCCGGAGGCGTGGTCGTCGTCGCCCTTGGTCTTTGGTCCGGGCGCCGCGCCCTCGTGGCGACGGCCGCGGCGATGCTCGCCGCGACGGGCGTGCTGGCGCTTCGTGACGCGACGAGAGCCGAGCCCCTTGTCGCGGCGACCGGCGCGGTGGTGCTCGCCCTGGTTCTGGCGATACCGCACTACCTCCCGCGCCGCCTCCCGGTCGTCTACGAAACCGCGCTCGAGATACTCGCGGTGGCGCTCGTTGTCTCCAGCGGGATGGAGCAGACGCTCACCGCACGGGCCGGGACTGGCGGCGGACATGCGGCCCGCGTTCTCGCCGAGAGCATCGGACTGCTCGGGATCGGTCTTGCTTCATCGCGCCGGGCTCTCGCCAGCGCGGGCCTCGGCGCCGTCGCGGTCATGGCGCTTTGGATCATGGGCGACCCCACGGCGAGGCAGTTTCACGGCATCGCGGC
>JALYLL010000276.1 GCA_030774255.1 Chloroflexota bacterium
AACCGCGTGTCGAAGGTCGTGAAGGGCGGTCGGCGCTTCTCCTTCTCCGCCATCGTCGTCGTCGGCGACGGCCGCGGTCACGTCGGCGCCGGTCTGGGCAAGGCCGACGAGGTTCCGGGCGCGATCAACAAGGGCCGCGAGGACGCGAAGAAGCACGTGATGCTCGTACCACTCGTCGATCGCACGATCCCGCATCAGGTCGTCGCCGACTTCGGCGCCGCGCGGGTCGTTCTCCGTCCGGCCTCGAAGGGCACGGGCGTCATCGCCGGCGGCTCGGTACGGGCGGTCGTCGAATCTGCCGGGATCAGCGACATCCTCTCGAAGTCGCTTGGAAGCACCAACCCGGTGAACGTGGTGAGGGCGACGATCAAGGCCCTCTCGATGCTGCGTTCCGCCGAGACCGTTCGGCAGATGCGCGGCCTGCCGCCGCGCGCGGCCCGTCAGCCTGCCGAGGCGGCGTCGTGACGCGTCTTTTGATCCGCCAGCACAAGAGCGCGATCGGCGAGAAGAAGGGTGCCAAGCAGACGCTGTCGGCGCTCGGACTCAGGCATCCCGGCCACGTCGTGTCGCACGACGACTCGCCGGCGCTTCGCGGAATGCTCCGCCGCGTCGCTCATCTCATTCATGTGAGCGATGAGAAGACGGAGGCGAGCTGATGCGCCAGCACGAGGTCGCGAAGCCGCGTGGCTCGCGCAAGCTGCCCCGCCGCCTCGGTCGCGGCACCTCACAGGGCCAGGGTAAGACCGCCGGCCGCGGCACCAAAGGTCAGCTCGCGCGCACCGGTCCCGGCATTCCGGGCTGGTTCGAGGGCGGCCAGACCCCGCTCCACATGCGCGTCCCGAAGCTTCGCGGTTTCAAGAACCGCTTCCGGAAGACCTTCGTCGCCGTGAACGTCGGACGCCTCGGTGATTACGCGGCAGACGGCAAGGTCTCGCCGGACACGCTCGCGGCGAAGGGCCTGATCGAGAAGGACGCCCGCATCAAGGTGCTGGGCGACGGTGTCATCGACACGAAGCTCGAAGTACACGCGCATTCGGTGTCCGCGACGGCGCGCCAGAAGATCGAGTCCGCCGGCGGCTCCATCGTCATCATCGCTCCGGGCGTCTAGCGCGTGGGCATGTTCCAGGCGCTCATCGACGCCCTCCGCACCCCAGATTTAAGAAACAAGATCCTCTTCACGCTCGGGATGATCCTGGTTTTCCGGTTCCTCGCGCACGTCCCGCTGCCGGGTGTCAACCAGGATCAGCTGAACGCGCTCCTTCAGAACAACCAGCTGATCAACCTGCTCGACCTGTTCTCGGGCGGTGGTCTCGCGCGATTCTCGATCGTCGCGCTCGGCGTGAACCCCTACATCAACGCGTCGATCATCATGACCCTCCTCAACCAGACCATCCCGGCCCTCGAGCGCCTGTCGAAGGAAGGCGAGTACGGCCGGAACAAGATCAACCAGTACACCCGCGTCCTCACCGTTCCCCTCGCGCTTCTCCAGGGCATCGGCGTCGCGGTCTTCATGCAGCGCCAGGGCGTGCTGAACGCGTTCGGCCCGAACGATCTCGCGCCCACCCTCTCGATCCTCGCGTCGCTCACCGCGGGCACGATCATCCTGATGTGGCTCGGCGAGCTCATCAGCGAGCGCGGGATCGGCAACGGGATCAGCTTCATCATCTTCGCGGGCATCGTGGGCCGGCTCCCGAATACGGTCGAGCAGACCCTCCAGGTGCAGCAGAACGCGCTCGCGCTCGGCTCGATCGCCGTGATCGCGGTCCTCGTGATCGCCGCGATCATCTTCATACAGGAAGGTCAGCGGCGGATCCCGGTGCAGTACGCCAAGCGCGTCCGCGGCACGCGGATGTACTCCGGCGGCAGCACCTTCATCCCACTTCGCGTCAACAGCGCCGGCGTGATCCCGATCATCTTCGCGATCTCGATCCTGCTGCTGCCGAGCCAGATCGCGCAGTACTTCACGACGAGCGACACCGAGTGGCTGCGGAACCTCTCGACGTCCATCGTGGCCGCATTTCAGAACCCGGTCATCTACAACCTGCTCTACTTCATCCTCGTCGTCGCGTTCACCTTCTTCTACACGGCCTTCACGTTCGTGCCGAACGACGTCGCCGACAACATCAAGCGATATGGCGGGTTCATTCCGGGCATCCGGCCCGGTCGGCCGACGGCCGAGTTCCTCTCGCGGGTCGTGACGCGCATCACCATCGCGGGCGCGCTCTTCCTTGGCTTCGTCGCGGTCATGCCGACGCTCATCGGCGACATCACGTCGGTCCAGACCCTGCGGCTCGGCGGCACGAGCATTCTCATCGTGGTCGGCGTGGTCGTCGAGACGATGAAGCAGCTCGAGGCGCAGCTGCTGCAGCGAAGCTACGAGGGATTCATCCGTTAGTGACGGAGAGCGTGTCCGCCGCTGACCTCACAGGCACCCGCGGCGCCGGCGGCGATCTGATCATCATGGGTCCGCCCGGGGTGGGGAAGGGCACGCAGGCGAAGGCGCTCGCTCAGCAGAACGGGTGGGTGCAGCTCTCGACGGGAGAAGTGTTCCGCGATCACATCCGCCGGGGCACCGACCTCGGGCGTCGCGTGAAGGGGTATCTCGAGCGAGGAGAGTACGTTCCCGACGACGTGACGGTACGCATGGTGCGCGCCAAGCTCGAGGACATCTCGCCCTCGACCCGCGTTCTTTTCGATGGGTTCCCGCGGACGGTCGCGCAGGCCGAGGCTCTCGATCGACTGTTTGCGGAGATGGGCCGCCAGGTCGGCGCGGTGCTCCTACTCGACGCGCCGCGCGAGGAGCTCGTCGCCCGGTTGAACGGGCGGGCCACCGCGGAACATCGTGCTGACGACACCCCCGAGATCATCGCCAATCGGCTTGAGGTCTACGAGGAGCAGACGCGTCCGGTCATCTCGTACTACGAGGACCGCGGACTCGTGAAGCGGGTGAGCGGCGTCGGAAGCGTCCAAGAGATCACGGCGCGGCTTCGCGAGGCAGCCGAATGATCACGCTGAAGACCACGGCGCAGATGGCGAAGATGCGCGAGGCCGGTCTCGTGGTGGCCGCAATGCTCGACGCATGCCGCGCGTCGGTGCGGCCCGGTGTCACGACGGCGGAGCTCGATCGGGCGGCCGCCGAGGTTCTCCGGAAGGCGGGCGCCGAAAGCTCGTTCCTCGGCTACAGCACGCCGCCCTATCCCGCGACCATCTGCACGTCCGTGAACAACGAGATCGTCCACGGCATCCCCTCGCCAAAGCGCAAGCTCCATGAAGGCGACATTGTCGGGATCGACGCCGGTGCCATCGTCGATGGATGGCATGCCGATGCCGCGATCACCGTCCCGGTCGGGAAGGTGTCGGCGGAGGCGGCGAAGCTCATCGAGGTTACCGAGGAGGCCCTTCGGGTCGGCATCGCCTCGGCGAAGGTGGGTGGGCGCATCGGCGACATCGGCGCCGCCGTCGAGGAGTTCGTCCGCGGTCAAGGGTTCAGCGTCGTTCACAACTACGTGGGGCACGGGATCGGTCGCGCCATGCACGAGGAGCCCCAGGTCCCGAACTACCGACCCACGAAGGGCCAGCCCAACCCTCCGATCAGCGAGGGCCTCTGCATCGCGATCGAGCCGATGGTCAACATCGGGGGCCCGGAGACTCGAACGCTCGGCGACCAATGGACCGTTGTGACCGCAGACCGCAGCCTTTCGGCGCACTTCGAGCACACCTTGGCGTGCACCGCCGCCGGGCCGATCGTGCTGACCCGCTCCGGCGAGGGCGCCGCGGTCGCGGCCTGACGACGATGATTGAAAGGAACTGGCCGGTCTTGGTACACTGTTACCTCCCGTGGGCTGATGCCGCGGGTGAACCTGTGTCTGGAGAAGATGGCGAGTAAACCGAGCAACAAAGAGGTCATCGAGGTGGAGGGGACGGTCGCAGAAGCCCTTCCGAATGCGATGTTCAAGGTCGAGCTCCAGAACGGGCATGCGGTCTTGGCACACATCAGCGGCAAGATGCGGATGAACTTCATCCGGGTCGTGCCAGGCGACAAGGTCCTCGTGGAGCTGTCGCCATACGACCTAAAACGGGGACGCATTACAAGGCGAGTGAGGTATTAGTGAAGGTCCGCGCGTCAGTCAAAAAGCGTTGCGACAAATGCAAGATCATCCGGCGCGAGCGGCAGATCCTCGTGATCTGCTCCGAGCCGAAGCACAAGCAGCGGCAGGGTTAGGGCTGAGATGGCTCGAATCTCTGGCGTAGACATCCCGCGCGAAAAGCGCGTCGACGTGTCGCTTCGCTACATCTTCGGGATCGGTGCCACGACCGCCAAGGAAGTGCTCGAGCAGGCGCGGATCGATGGCGCCACGAGAGTGCGCGACCTCACCGAGCCTCAAGTCGCGAAGATCCGAGAGATCATCGATCGCGGGTTCACGGTGGAGGGCGACCTTCGCCGCGAGATCGCGCTGAACATCAAGCGCCTGCAGGAGATCGGCAGCTACCGCGGTCTTCGTCACCGGCGCAACTTGCCGGTTCGCGGGCAGCGCACGCGCAC
>JALYLL010000277.1 GCA_030774255.1 Chloroflexota bacterium
CTACGTTGCGGGCGAGGGCACCCGGCTGTTCGACGGCGTCCCCAAGTCCTACCGACTCGACCTGGTCTCCAGCACCGCCTCCAGCAACGGGATCGTCGAGCTGCAGTACCGCCGGCACCGCTAACCCAGCGGCCCAGTCCGCAAGGAGGCTGTGATGGCTCTGCCCGAGGTTGTGTCATCGGAGGAATGGCTTAAGGCCAGGCTCGCGCTGCTGGCCATGGTTGAGCGATTCGTGATGCTGGGTCACTGACGCCGTCGCGACCGCTCTGACCGAGCTGGGCGCCGCGGCACGGAGAGACCACACGCTCAGGGGACATTCCCGAACACTGGCCCACGCGACCGTCACTACGCTGGACGCGCACCTCTCGAGCCGCGGACAAGGCACCAAATGCCCACACGCGTCGAGGCTGGATGGGAGGCCCTCCTGGTTGATAACGTCCGGGGCGTGGTTACTCGGAGGGTGGTCGTCGATCACACGCTCTTCGTGGTGGCCGACCTGGAGGCGAGCCGTCGGCTCTATACGGCCGCACTCGCCCCGCTTGGGTACCAGGAACTCCACGTGCAAGACGACGGAGTTTCCTATGGTCCCAAGGACTTGGACGACTTCGCAATCTGCCGTGGAGCCCTGGTGACCACGGCAGCGCACGTGGCCTTCTCCGCCGAGGACCGCGATGCGGTCGATGCGTTCTTCGCGGCCGCCGTCGCGAACGGAGCCACGAAGCGCGGCGAGCCCGGCGTGTGGACGCAGTACTCCGATCGCTACTACGCGGCGTTCGTAAGCGACCTGCATGAGAACAACATCGAGGCTGTTTGGCATGCCCCAGGGCCAATCGCGGACGCGCCTCGCCGTCCCGGCGTTCTCTGATTGTCGACGACTCGACGACGAAGCCCAGCGACAGACTTCGTGCTTGCGCTGCCGGCCCTCTCGATCCGCGGACAACGCACTCTCTACGCCTGTCACCTGACCAGCCGGTAGAGATGCCAGCGGTCGGGGACGCCCTTCAACTCGTGCTCGCCAGCGTCTTCGAAGGTGATGCCGGAACCCGAAACCAGGTCCCTGACCGTTTGAGAAACCAGAACCTCGGACGGGTCCGCGAGTGCCGCGATCCTCGCGCCGACGCTAACGGCGATCCCTCCGACCTTGCCGGCGATCCTCTCGACCTCGCCCGTGTGCACCCCCGCGCGCACCTCGAGCCCGAAGTCTCGAACCGCGTCGCCGATCGCCTGTGCGCACCTGACCCCACGCGCGGGCCCGTCAAAGGTGGCGAAGAACCCATCGCCAGCCGTGTCCACTTCGGTCCCGCGGAACCGGCCGAGGAGCGCTCGGACGGCGCCGTGATGACGATCGACTAGATAGCCCCAGCCGCGGTCACCGAGCTCAGCGGCCTTCGCCGTCGACCCGACGATGTCGGTGAACATCACCGTCGCGAGCACGCGGCCGAGGTCCGTCTCCTCGTCGCCGACCTCCTCAACGAACCGCTCGATCTCGCCGAGCAGATCGTCCTGGTTCCCCATCCAGAAGAAGTGATCGACGCCGGGGAACGAGACGAAGCGTGCGCCGTGGATCTGATCCGCCATCCAGTTCGTCTCCTCGGCGGTGAACAAGAGGTCGCCGTCGCGCGCGAGGACGAGCGTCGGGACATGGATCGCCGGCAGCGCCGGGCGGACATCGATCCCGCGGTTCATCCGCTCGAGCGCGATCGCAGCTCCGGGGCTCGCGGCGTGACGAAGGTAGTCCGCGAGCCAACCGATCGTGTAGTCATCGTTCGCGAGCGTGGGCGCGACCCAGTCTCGTAATTCTTGCGCCGCGAACTCCCGCGTACCCCAGGTCCGCTCGATCCTCTCGATGTAGCGCTCATGCTGCTCGTCGGTGGGTACCGGGAACGGGTAGTCAACCGTCGGTCTCCAGCATGCGCTGGTCCCGAAAAGGACAAGCGCAATGGTCCGCTCCGGATACGTCGCGGCGAACAGCGTGGCCATCGGACCACCCTCCGAGAAGCCCAACACGATGGCGCGCTCGGAGCCGACCGCGTCCATGACAGCTCTCGCGTCATCCATCCGGACCTCGAGAGACGGGAGCCGATCGTCGGGCACGCGGTCGGAGAGTCCCATACCGCGCTTGTCGAAGAGGATCAACCGTGAGAACGCTGCCAGCCGGGAGAGGAATCGCGCGAGCGTCGGCTCTTTCCACATCAGCTCGATGTGGGTGGTCCAGGCCATCACGAAGACGATATCGACCGGACCGTCGCCCACTGTCTGGTACGCGATGTGAACACCATCGGCGGTCTTCGCGTACCTGGTCTCGGGGGGATCCACCCACATATCCTGAGCGTACGCAC
>JALYLL010000278.1 GCA_030774255.1 Chloroflexota bacterium
CGCTCGGCGATCGGCACCCAACGCTTACCGGTCGGGCCGGTGTATTCGGATTCGGGGCGGATCAGCCGGTTGTCGCCGTGCTGTTCCATGATGTGCGCGCACCAGCCGGCCATCCGGCCGACGGCGAAGATCGAGGTCCCGAGATCGGCGGGGATCCCGAGGAACGTGTACGTGGTCGCCGCGTAGTAATCGACGTTCACGATGTTCACCTTGTCGGCGGCCGCCGGCGACATGCTCGGCCGAGCCTTCGCGATCGCCGCGACGAGCCCTTCCTGGATGTCGAAGTACTTCGGCCCCTTCCAATCCTTGGCGAGATCCTGGGCGAACTTCCGGAGGAACTTCGCGCGCGGGTCTTCGGTCTTGTAGACGCGGTGGCCGAATCCCGAGAACTTGTACTTCGACGCGATCGCCTTCGCGACCCATGCGTCGACGTGCTCGGGCGTCCCGATCTCGTCGAGCATCTTCATCGTTCCGTCGGTCGCGCCTCCGTGCAACGGTCCCTTGAGAGCGCTCAGCCCTGCGGTCACCGCGGCGTGCATGTCAGCGAGCGTCGCCGCCGTGATCCGCGCTGCGAACGTCGAGGCGTTCAGGCCGTGCTCGGCCTGGAGGATGAAGCACGCGTTCAGGATCTCGGCCGCGCGCGGATGCGCGTCGTCGAGACCGGCCATGCGCGCGAAGTTCGCGGCGTGGCCGAGCGTCGGGTCCGCCGTGACCGGCTGCTCGCCACGGCGCCGCCGGATGTAGGTCGCCAGGATCGTCGGAAGCTTCGCCGTGAGCCGGATCGCCTTGCGGTACTCGGCCTCGTGCGAGTTGTCCCCCTCGCCGGGATCCTCCACGGCCGATGCGGAGATGACGGTACGTAACACGTCCATCGGGGTGCCGCTCTCGGACATCTGCTGGAGGGTCTCGCGCAGGAACGGCGAGAGGGCGCGGTGCTTGGTCAGCTCCGCCTTGAAGTCCCGGAGCTCGTCTTTGTTCGGAAGATCGCCATTGAGCAGGAGATACGCGACCTCTTCGTACTCGGCCTTACCGACGAGCTCTTCGATTCGGTACCCGCGGTATTGAAGGAAGTTGTCGCTGACCGACGAGATGGCCGTGGTCGTCGCGACTACGCCCTCGAGACCTCGCGGAGCCACCTTTTCGCGCTCGACGGCCACGAAAGCGAGTGTCGCACAACCGTGTCGATGGCCCGGGTGTGCCGAAGGTCACGAGTCTTGGGACTTGCGACCCCAAAGTGCCAGGGGTACAGTCCCGGCGGGACGGTCAGGCAGGCTAAACTGTCCGGGGAGGACGAAACATTCGCGACGCGCGCGCGTTCACTTCCTGACGCGCGCTCAAAACTGTTAGCCCCTCATCCCACCCACCAGCGGAGGGCGGCGGCCGTGAGGCCGGCGCCCTTTCGCTATGGTTTCGGGCCTTACTTTTGAAGCCGGGAAGGGTTGCTCCGCTGATCACACGTATGCGCTTGGGCCCGCGACGCCGGGACCCCGTCTCGCGCGATCGCTATCGCGCGATCGCTCGGGGTGCGGGCGTGCGTGCCCCAACGCGTCCGCGCTGGGTGGGTGCGGCGCTTGCCGTGACACTTGGCGTAACGGCGCTCATCGTGCTGCCCCGTGCCGGCGGCGCCATCGCCGCGGGGTTCGAGCAGCTCGTTTCGTCCATCCAGTCGGCGATCCCGCTCCTTCAGGGTCGCGGCTCGATCGACCTTCCCGCGGGCGGCAGCACGAGCATCGGCGCCGCGCCCATCGCGGATTCCCTGCCTGCGTACACCCGCGAGCCGCAGCTCCAGCTCACGGGTAAGGTCCCGTCGTTCGCGGTACAAGAGGGCCGCAGCGTGCAGTTCGTTCTCAACGGAGCGGTCGTCGCCACGACGCTTCTCGATCCGAGCGGCGCGTTCAATGCGACGCTCACACTCAAGGAGGGCCCGAACTCCATCGGTGTCGCGCTCATCGCCGACCGGGATGTCGTCGCGGCGTCGTCGTACAGCGTGGTGCTGGACCGCACTCCACCCACGATGACCGTCTCGCAGCCGGCGCCGGGAAGCACCGTCGACGCGAAGAACGTCGTAGTCACCGGAACGACCGAGCCCGCGTCGACCATCACCGTGAACGGACGCATCGTCGCCATTACGCCGGAGGGCGGTTTCACCGACTCGTTCTCCGCGACTCCCGGCTCCGTGCCCATCACCGTCGTTGCGCGCGATCGCGCGGGGAACGAGACGACGCAGAAGGTCACGGTCACTGGACAGCAGGTGACGCAGATCGCCGGGTTGACCGTGACGGTCACCCTCGACAAGACGACCGCGCGGGTCGGCCAGGGTGTCCTCGCGACGGTCTTCGTCGTCGGCACCACCGGGCCGCGTGCGGGCATTCTCGTCACGCTCTCGGTCGGTGTCGCCTCGATCGGGACCGCCGTGACCGACGCATCGGGCACCGCGCGAATCCCATTCACGGCACCGTCGACAGAGGGCGAGACGAGCGTCGTCGTGCTCGCCGCCGGCTCGTCGGGGAGGGCATCACTCACCATCACGCGTTAGGTTCGATACTCGCCCGACGTGAGCGACGCCAACCTCGTTCTCTTCTCGCTGCTCGGTGGGACCGCGCTCCTCCTCTACGGAGTGCGGCTCGTCGGCGAAGGCCTGCAGCGCGCGGCGGGTACGCGCCTCCGGCACGTTCTATCGACGCTGACCGGCAATCGGATCAAGTCGCTCCTCGTCGGCGCAGGTGTGACTGCGGTGCTGCAATCGTCCAGCGCGACGACGGTCATGCTCGTCGGCTTCGCGTCTGCCGGGCTGCTCACGCTTCGCCAGACCATCGGCATGATCCTCGGCGCCGACATTGGCACCACGGTCACCGTCCAGCTCCTCGCGTTCGACCTGCTCCAGATCTCCCCGCTTGTCGTGTTCGCCGGCTGGCTCCTGTACGTCTCGGGGCGCGGCACGGTGCGCTACGTCGGTCAGGCGATCCTCGGGTTCGGCTTTCTCTTCCTCGGGATGAAGCTCATCCACGACGGCACCGCACCCCTCGCGACGAGCGAACTCTTCCGCGATCTTCTCGGCGCGCTCACCGATCAGCCGCTCATCCTTCTGCTGATCTCGGCTGTGTTCACCGCGCTCGTCCGTTCGAGCGCGGCCGTCATCGGTCTCGCGCTCTCGCTCGCAACTTCGGGCCTCATGCCCCTCGTCGGCGCCATCCCGATCATCTTTGGGGCGAACGTCGGCACGGCGGCCACAGCGGTGCTCGCGGCGGTGGGCCAGAACGCCGAGGCACGTCGCGTTGCCGCGGCGCACGCCGCGTTCAAGATCATCGGAGTCGTCATCTTCTTTCCGTTCATCGGCCCGTTCGCGGAGCTGGTGCGTGCGACGTCGCCCGACCTACAGAGGCAGATCGCGAACGCGCACACGATCTTCAACGTGGCGCTCGCGCTCGTCTTCCTGCCGTTCGCTGGAATTGCGGCGGATCTCGTCACGCGCCTCATACCCGAATCGCGTCGCACCGACAGCGGCCCGATGTACCTGAACCCCGCAGTGCTCGACACGCCGGCGGTTGCGCTCGGTCAGGCGCTCCGCGAGGTGCTCCGCATGGGCGACGTCGTTCTGCAGTCCCTGCGCGAGACCCGCATCGTGCTGGAGCGCAACGACGACGCCCTCATGCGCGAGATCGTCGCCCGCGACGATGTCATCGATCGGCTCGAGGAAGAGATCAAGCAGTACCTGGTGAAGCTCCGCGAGCACGAGCTCACTGTCGAGCAGGCCGAGCGCGAGACGGCCCTCATCTTCGTCATCGTCAACCTCGAGGAGATCGGCGATGTCATCGACAAGAACCTGATGGAGCTCGCTGAGAAGAAGATCCGCGGCAACCACGTCTTTTCGACACAGGGCTGGCGCGAGATCGCGGATCTCCACGCGAAAGTCGTCGAGAACCTAGAGCTCGCGATGGGGGCGCTCGCGTCGGGCGACCGAGAGGTGGCCGAAAAGGTGATCCGACACAAGTCGATCGTGAACACGATGGAGCGACAGCTTCGCGCCGCGCATATCCAGCGGCTGCACGAGGGACTCCGCGAGTCGATCGACACGTCGAGCATCCACCTGGACCTGCTCGCGTCGTTCAAGCGCGCGAACTCGCTCGTCACGGGCATCGCGTACGCGGTCCTGGGCCAGCACGACGCCTGACGTTGAGGGGGGCGATGCCCACCTCAGATCCCCCGGGCTCGCGTATATCGGCACCTCGGGCTGGTCGTATGCGAGCTGGAAGCCGGTCTTCTATCCGCCGGAGGTGAAGTCGGCGGACTTCCTCCGCTACTACGCGACGCGACTGGCGACCCTCGAGATCAACTACACGTTCAATCACCTGCCGACCGAGAAGAACATCGCCGGCTGGCGCGCGGCCACGGGCGAGGGGTTTGTCTTCGCGCTCAAAGCGTCCCAGCAGATCACGCACTACCGCCAGCTGCGCGACCCCGCCGAGACTCTGCCCCTCTTCTTCGACCGCGCGCGACCGCTCGGCGATCGCCTCGGCCCCGTCTTGTTCCAGACCCCGCCGTGGCTCCGGCGCGACGACGACCGTCTCGCGGGATTCCTCGCGTCCCTGCCGCGCGACCTGCGTTGTGCGCTCGAGGTGCGCCACCCGTCGTGGTACGTCGACGACGTCTACGAGCTGCTGCGCACGGCGGGCGTCGCGCTCGTCCACGCGGAAGGAGAGAAAGCGCCGTCGCTCGTCGAGACGCTCGGTGCAACGTCGTCGTTCGCGTACGCGCGCCTGCGCAAGCGCGAGGGCTACACGGACGACGAGGTCGACGCGTGGGCGGCGCGCTTTCGCCCGATGCTCCAGTCGGGCAAGGACGTGTACGCGTACTTCAGACACGACGACACTGGGGCGAACGCACTCTCGGCCGAGCGGCTACGCGACGTGCTCGCGGCGGCCTAGCTCGTCGAGTCTCGGCGACTATCCGCTATCGCCCGATGCCGATCTGGTCCAGATCTTGGCCGAGGATTACCAGACCGGCGAACCCTAGCCCGGCGGCCCGGAAGTCCTCGTCGGTCGCGTTGGGTGGCAGGACCGGACTCAGTACCAGCTTTTTCACGCTGGCCGCCGATGCGATCCCGCCCACCTCTTCAACCATCGTGTGGTAGCCGACGATTGCGTCGAGCCGTGCCCGGGCTGCCGGTTCCGGCAGCATGCGCTCCATCGCCTGTCTCGAGACCACTTCGTGAACGAGGATGTCGGCGTCGCGGGCCAACCGGATCAGGTTGTCGTTCGGGCGGGAGTCGCCCGAGAACACGACCACTCCGTCTGGCGTCTCGAAACGGAAGCCGAACGTCGGGAAGCATGGCCTGTGATCCACGAGCGTGGCGGTGGCGCGAACGTTCGCATCCTCGTAAACGAAAAAAGGCTCCATCTGGGGGGCCGGGTCGCCGCTCGGGTCATCGTCGGTGCCTGGCGGAAGCTCGATATCGTGGACTTCGAACGAACCCTCTGGGTTGACGGGCCGCGCATAGCGCAGCGCCCGCTCGTTGAGGTCGGTGGCGTACGCAGCCAGGATGCCTCGCGTGAGATCCACCGTTCCGGGCATTGAGTTCTCCGGAGTCACGAGCACCCCCTTCGGTAGGTCGCGGAAGAGGACCTCGGTCGACCCGCGACGTCCGGGGCCATACACCTTGATCGGGTCGGTCCGGTTCCGCAATCCGTTCAGGAAGCCGGCGATCAGAAGTCCTGGGTATCCGACCGTGTGGTCGGAGTGAAGGTGGGTA
>JALYLL010000279.1 GCA_030774255.1 Chloroflexota bacterium
AGCGCTTCGAACGCGACGAACGTCACGTTGAGAACGAGGCCCACGGTGAGCCCGCGCCAGCGCTCGTGCATTAGTCCGAAAGTCACCTGAACGGGTGACTTCGTAACACACCGCGCCGACACCCGAATGAGAGGTCCGCGGACGTAACCTCGGCTGGCGATGCGGGGAGCGACACTCACCTGTCCGAAGTGCGCGACCGAGATGCCTGTCGCATTCAGCTTCTGTGGAAAATGCGGCGCGCGGCTTCTCGCGCTCGCGCCTGTCGAGGGCGAGACAAAGCAGATCACGGTCCTCTTCGCGGACATCTCCGGATTCACCGCGCTCGCGGAACGCCTCGGTCCGGAAGAGCTCCACGGGAACATGCGCGCCGCATGGGACGCGATCGCGGCGGAGATCAGAGCGTCGGGCGGCCTTATCGAGAAGTACATCGGCGACGCCGTCGTCGCGGTGTTCGGCGCGGTCGACAACGAGGTCGATCATCCGGCGCACGCGCAGCGGGCCGCGATCGCGATCCTCGGCGCACTGGACCGTGAGAACAAGCGGATCGCCGAGCGCACCGGTCGCAATCTCGCGCTGCGGATCGGGATCAACACCGGCCTCGCGGTCGCCGGGGCTGTCGGCGACAAGGAGAGCGAGTTCGGCGTGCTCGGCGACGCCGTGAACGTCGCCGCGCGCCTCGAGCAGGCGGCGGAGCCGGGCGAGGTCCTGGTGGGCGATGCCACATATCGGCTCACTCCGGGCCAGTTCGCGTACGAACCGCACCCGCCCGTCGCGGCCAAGGGGAAGAGCGCGCCGCTCGTCGCGTGGCGGCTCCTCCGCGTCGAGACCGCCCTAACGGACCGCCGCCGGGCGCCGCTCGTCGGTCGCGATCAAGAAGTCGGGCTGCTCCTGGGCGCCCTGGACGAGGCGCTCGCGGGAAAAGGTCACATCGTCTCGATCGTCGGCGAGGCCGGCCTCGGGAAGACGCGACTCGTCGACGAGCTGCTCGCCGATCCGCGCGCGCTCGGCGCGCGGGTAGCGCGCGCCCGATGCTCGCCCTACGACGTACACCGCGCGTACGGCGCGATCTCCGACCTGCTGCGCCGCGCACTCGCGATCGGCACGAACGCGCCGACGGAGATCGCGCACCGGATGCTCATCGAGACGGTCCCTGGAATGGAACCGGAGTCCGCGAAGCTAGTGCTCGCCGCGCTCGGCTACAGCCTGACGCTGCCGCCTCTTTCGGGCGAGACGCGCCGCAAGCTCCTCGACCGGGCCATCCGAGACCTCATCCTCCGCGTCGCGCGCACGCAGCCCGTGATCCTGGCGCTGTCCGACGTCCAATGGGCCGACGCCGCTTCGCAGGAGCTGCTCGCGGCGCTCGCGCCGGCGCTCGCGAGCACCGCGGCTCTGTTCGTCACGACGTATCGGCCCGAGCTGAATCCACCGTGGTCGACGAGCCGCGGGCACGTGCAGATCCGCCTCACACCGCTCGACCGAGGTTCGAGCGCCGCACTCCTTCAGTCGCTCCTCCCGGCAAGCGCGCTCCCGCAAGAGGCCGTGGACGACGTCGTCTCGCGGAGCGCCGGCAGCCCCACCTATATAGAGGAGACGGCGCGGTGGCTTGTCGCCACCGGCGTCGTCGTCGAGCGAGAGGACGCATCGCCGCTCGCCGACGTCAGCCGGATGCGCGAGCTTCCCGATGCGCTTCCGACGCTGCTGCTGCGCCGAGCGGAGCTCGCCGTCGGCCCCGAAAAGCGCGTTCTTCAGGCGACCGCGGTCGCGGCACGAGCCTGCGAGCCCGGCCTGCTGCGCGCGCTGTTCGGCCAGGACCTCGACGTCGATTCGGCTCTGGCGAGCCTGTGCGCGAGGGGCCTGCTCGAGCTCGCGAGCCACGGCGACTACCGGTTCCGCCAATCGCTGTTGCGCGAGCTCGTGTACGACTCGATCTCACCACGGAACCGCGAGGATCTGCATGGCCGCATCGGACAGGTCATCGAGAGCGTGATGCCCGAGGTCGCGGTCCAGCAACCCGAGCTCCTCGCGAATCACTTCGCCGAGTCCACGCACGTCACACGCGCGATCGATTACACGATGCGATCGGGCGACCGCGCCGTCGCGTTGTACGCGCTCGCTGACGGCCTTCACCATTACCGGGCGGCCGCGCGTCTCGCCGAGCGGCTACCCGGCGGCGGCCAATCGGAGCGCGCCCGCGCGCTCGTGCAGGCGTGCGACGCGGCGCGCGCACTCGGACACGAGGACGCGCTCGCGATCGCCGAGGACGCGCTCAGCGGCCCGCTTTCCGACGATGTCGTACGCGCGGCCCTGCGGCGACGCGCGGGCGAGCTCGCGGCGCGCGCGCACGAGACGCAGCGCTCGGCCGAGCATCTCGCCGAGGCCGATCGCCTCACACCTGCGGAGGGCCGCGAACGGGCCGAGCTCACCCTCGCGAAGGCGTACCTCGCGCGTTCGGACGAGCGGCCGGCCGAGGCGCTCGCCGTCGGGCGGACCGCCGTGAAAGAGGCGCTCGCCGCGGACGATCGCGGCCTCGCGCTCGCGGCGGAGGAAGCCGTCGCGATCTTCGCTGCCGACTCGGGCTCCGCCGAGGAATCGCTTCGCGCGACCGAGAGGTGCGTCGAGCACGCCACGGCGATCGGCGATCTCTCGGGACTGGCTCGCGCTCTCGCGGTCCTGACCTACGCGGCGCTCGATCGCGGGGAGCTCGCGAAGGCTGAAGATCTCGCGCACCAGCTCCTTGGCGCCGAATCGCGACTGGGAAACATCTCGGGCGAGGCCGGGGCGCTCCGCGCTCTCGGTCGCTCGTTCTTCGGGCTCGGCCGCTTCGCCGAGGCTGAGACGACCCTGGGGCGCGCGCTGAGCCTCGCGGATCCGCTCGCGCAAGGCGCACAGCCGGCCGATCCCGCATCCACGCTGCTCGTGCTCGGTTCGCTCGCGATCGAGCGCGGCGACTTCATCTCCGCCGCGACGACCCTATCGGAGGCGCGCGCGGTCTCCGAGCGGTCGCCCGCGAGGGCACACCTCGCGGCGCGGGTCGCCGCGGAGCTCTCGCGACTCGCTCTCTATCAGGGCTCGCTCGAAGATGCGCGGCAACAGGCCGCGGCCGCGTACGCCGCCGCCGTCGAGCACGAGTGCCGCCGCTGTGGCGCCGGGATCGCGGCGACCCTCGTCGAGGTCGCGTGCGCCACCGACGATCTGGCGATCGCCGACGCGCGCCGGACCGAAGGTCTGGAGCACGCGTACCGCCTCGGGCTTCCCGTGGCGAGTGCGGAGATCCGAGCCGCGTCGGCGCGCCTGCTCGCGGCGCGCGGCGACGTGGCTGGGGCGCGCAACGAATGCACCGAGGCGCTCGCGGTCTTCGAGAAAAGCGGTCCGACCTATCTCGCCGAGCGCACGCGGCGCCGCATCCTCGAGCTCGACCTCGAAGGCAAGGCGCAGTCTGCTTAGAGCGTGAACTCTCCCGGAGCGATCTTCTCGCGTCCCCCCATGTAGGAGCGAACCGCTTTCGGGATCTCGAGTGAGCCGTCCGGGCGCTGGTAGTTCTCCAGGATCGCGATCATCAACCGCGGCAAGGCGACGCCTGACGCGTTGAGGATGTGGACGTGCTCGAGCTTTCCTCCGGCCTCGCGGCGGAAACGGATGTTCGAGCGCTCCGACTGGAACGAGCCGCAGTTCGATGCCGACGAGACCTCGAGCCACTCATTCGCGGCCGGGCCCCACGCGTCCACGTCGAAGCCGCGCATCGCCGTGAAGCCGAGATCGCCGGTGCACCGCTCGGTCACGCGCACCGGCACCTCGAGCTTCTCGAGCACCTCGACCGCGAGCGCGGTCATCGTGTCGAGCCATTCAGGCGAGTCGGTCGGCGGGCAGTGAACGACCATCTCGACCTTGTCGAACTGGTGCCCGCGCTTGATGCCGCGGACGTCGCGACCCGCGCTCATGTGCTCGCGGCGGAAGCACGCGGTGTACGCGACGTAGCGTCGCGGCAATGACGCAGCGTCGAGCGTCTCGTCACGATGCAGTCCCACGAGCTGCGGTTCTGCCGTGGGCACGAGCCACACGTCATCGTCCTCATCGCGGTACAGGTTCTCGTCGAAGTGCGGAAGGTGCGCGCTTCCGGTGAGCGTCTCGCGCCGCGTGACGAACGGCGGATAGATCTCGGTGAACCCGGCGGCGATCTTGAGATCGATCATCCACGCGATGAGGGCGCGCTGCAGCCCCGCGCCCGCGCCGCGTAGCACGTAGAAACGCGAGCCCGAAAGCTTCGTCCCCCGCGGGATGTCGAGGATCCCGAGCGACTCGCCGAATTCCCAGTGCGGTCGCGGGGCGAGATCGAGCGATTTCGGCTTGTCCTGGCGGACGACCTTGTTGTCGTGCTCGTCCTTGCCACGCGGTGCGCGCGGGTCGATCTCGTTCGGTATCCAGAGAAGCTTTTCGTCACGCTCGGCCTCGAGTGCGGTGAGCTCGGCCTGCAGCGCCTTGATCTTCTCCCCCACCTCGCGCATGCGGGCCTTCACCTCGTCGCTCGGCGGCCCGCCGCGGCTGGCCTTGTTCCGCTCGGCGTTGAGGGACTCCACCTGGGCCCGAAGATCGCGCGCTTTTCGGTCGAGCTCGAGGATCCGGTCGAGTGGCGCGTCGAAGCCACGCGCGACGAGCATGTCACGCACTTTCTCGGGGTCCTCGCGGATGCGCTGGAGAGGAGTCATGAAGCGCGTGCCATTATCCGTGCTCTCCCGTGTATGACGTGGTGCTCGTCGCGTTCGAGGGGCCCGACCGCTATTCGTTCGTCGGCGGCCTCGCCACGCGCATGATCGATCTTGCCGAAGCGCTCGTGGATCGCGGCTACCTCGTCCATCAGCTCTTCGTCGGCGATCCGAAGCTGCCGGCCCGCGAGGAGCGCGACGAGGGACGCCTTGTTCTCGAGCGGTGGTCCCAGTGGATCAGCAGCCATCACCCGCGCGACGTGTATGACGGCGAGGACGGGAAGTGGCGCGACTTCTCACGCACCGTTCCGCCTCACCTGGCGAGCCTCGTCGCCGCGTCCGCGTCGGAAGGGCGGCGCACGGTGCTCCTGTTCGAGGATTGGCAGACAGCCAACGCCGCCATCGGCACCGCCGCGATCCTCAACCTGCGTATGCCCGGCGCTGCCGCAATCCTCTGGAACGCGAATAACACCTACGGATTCGGGAGCATCGATTTCCCGCTGCTGCGCCGCGCCGCTTCGATAACCACGGTCTCGCGCTTCATGCGCGCCGAGATGTCGGCCGTCGACGTGGACGCCGCCGTCCTGCCGAACGGCATCGCCGAGCGCTGGCTCAAGCCGCTCCCGCCGACGGAGGCTCGCCCCCTGCGCGAGG
>JALYLL010000280.1 GCA_030774255.1 Chloroflexota bacterium
TTCGACAATCTGATCATCGATCGGCAACGCACGGAGATCCTCTTCGGGATGCGCTATCGCATGGAGATCTACGTCCCGAAGCACCTTCGGGTCCGCGGCTTCTGGGCCATGCCGATCCTGCATCGCGACCGGCTCATCGGCACGGTCGATCCGAAGATCGATCGTCAGCGCGGCGTCCTGGACGTGGTCACCTTCCGGCTCGAGCGAGACGCCCCGCGGGAGCGTTCGACGCGTCGCGCGATCGAGGACACGGTGGATGACCTCGCCGCGTTCGTGGGCGCACGCGAGGTCGCATGGCCGAAAGGCATCGCTTCGTCATACTCCCGGCGGTGATCGCCAGAGCCCGCGAGAACGCCGGCGCGCTATGGCTTCTGGCCGCGACGACCGTCGCGAACGTTCTGGGCTTCGGCTACCAGCTCGTGATGGCCAGACTCCTGACGGCGGAGCAGTACGCGATCCTCATCGCGCTCTTCGGCGTGCTGATCCTCGAGTCGATCTCGAGCCAGGTCATCCAATCGGCGACGGCGAAGCTCACGGCGCAGTACCGCGCGCGGGACGAAGAGGGCGCGCTGCATCAGTTCGTCCGACGGTGGTCGATCCGCGTAGCCATCGCGATGGCGGGGCTTGCCCTCCTCGTCGTCGTGCTTGCCGGACCGATCTCGAGCGGACTCGCGCTCCCGGCCATCGCGGTCGCGTTCCTCGGGGTGAGCCTCCTTTTCGCCGGCATGTTCACGTTCGCGATCGGCCTCCTGCAGGGACTCGCGCGCTTCGGCTGGATGGGAAGCGTGCTCATCGTCCAGGCGGGCGCGCGGCTCGTGCTCGGCGTCGGCCTCGTCCTCCTCGGTTTCGGCGTCAACGGTGCGTTCGCTGGGGCGGCCGCCGCGATCGCGGTGAGCGTGCTCGTGGCGGCGCTGCCGCTTGCCCCGCTCCTGCGCGCGGCGCGGCGGTCGACCGCGATCGTCGAGCTCGGGAGCGAGGAGACGAAATTCTTCGCCTTCGCGGCCGTGGTGCTCCTCGCGTACGCGGCCCTCACGAACATCGACGCCGTCCTCGCGCCCGCGGTCCTGAGTCCGGCCCAGGCGGGCACGTACGCGGGTGCGGTGACGCTCGGCAAGATCGTGCTTTTCGCGCCGATCGCCGTCGGCTTCCTCCTTCTCGAACGGACCGCCCGCGCTCACGCGCGAGGCGAGTCGACGGAGCGTCCACTCTTCCTGGCGCTCGGGCTCGTCCTCGCGACGAGCGGCCTCGCCGCGCTCGCATACATCGTCGCGCCGGCGTTCTTCGTAAATCTCGTCGTCGGCAGCCAGTACCCCGCGACTGTCGCGGTAGCACCCATTTACGGTGTCGCGGCGCTCTCTAATGCCCTCCTCAACCAGTGGATCAGCTACTTCGTGGGCCGTGGCGAGATGCGCGTCGGTTTGATCCTCGCGCTCGCCGTGATCGTCGAGATCGCGCTTCTGCTGACCACCGCGACCGACGCCGTGTCGGTCGCGCGGATCGTCCTCATCGTCGCGGTCGCGACGCAAGCCGTCGCGATCGTCACATTCTTCGTTGAGAGAAGCGGTCAGACCAAGGTGGCGCTGACGCCTCGCTGACACGTGCTGCCGCTACCCTCCGTGGTCGCATGCCTTCAAGCACGCTGCTCCGCGCCGCGCTCGCGCTTACGGCGACGGGGATCGTCTCGGCCGCCAGCATCCGGCACGTTCTCGAGGAGGGCGGCACGGATCTCGCCTTCGCGATCGCGTACGCGTTCTACCTCTCGCTCATCCTGATCGCGACGCCACGTCACCCACCGCGCTGGTCCCCCGTGCTCGCATTCGGGTTCGCGGCGATCACGTACGCGGTGGCGATCATCACCCTCAACGGGAACGCTCTTGCCGTGGGCGTCTATCTGCTCGCGGCGCTGCTCGGTTACATCGCGACCCCCCCGGTCTTCCGGCCGCTCACCGTCGCCGCGTTCGCGCTCTGGACGCCGGCGATCAGATTCTTCGGGCCCGAGCCGCTCGCCGGTGCCTTCCCGCCCGTCTTGGCGTTCGCGTCGGTCCTTTCCCTGATCAACCTCGTGGCGGCGCTCCTCGATCGCAGCGCGCGCGATCCGGACGAGCGCCTTCGCCGGATCGGCCTCGGCCTCCTCGCGGTCGCGACCGTCGCGACGGTCGTCGAGCGCCACCTCGTCGTCGAGTCCATCGTCATGGCGCCGGACGACGTCATGGCGCTCGTCGTCGTCGGCGTGCTGCCGCTCCTTGCCGTCGCCAGGCTGCGGCCATCGGCGCGGGATGCGCTCGCAACCGGCCTCGCGCTCGCCACATTCGTGCTGGCCGCGATGGCGCTCCTGATGGGGAAGGGCTACCACGTCGACGCCGTCACGGTGCCGCACGTCGCCGCGCAGCAGCTTCTCGCGGGGCACGATCCGTACAGCACCTTCGACCTTCCCGCGGCGCTCGCCCAGTTCGGAATGGACCCGCAGCTAGTCACGCACTACGAGGACGGCACCGTGGTCCGCTCGCTCAACTACCCTGCGCTGAACTTCCTCCTGGTCACACCGTTCATCGCACTTGGCGTGACGGACATTCGCTGGATCTACCTCGTCGAGATCCTCGCGCTCGTCCTCATCCTGCTCCGGAAGGTGCGGATCCCATGGCGCCCCCTCGTCTCAGCCGGCGTTGTGGGCAACACGGTGATCGTCCGCCAGAACATCCTCGCGGGCGTGGACCCAACGTGGTGGGCGCTCCTGACGATCGCGTGGATCTTCGTCGAATCACGGTGGCTCTCACCGATCGCCGTCGGGCTCGCCATGGCCTCGCGGCAGCCGGCCTGGTTCGCCGCTCCTTTCTATATCGTCGGCATCTGGAAGCGGAACGGCCGCGCGGAGGCGATCCGCCGGGCCGGCATCGTTTTCGTCGCGGCGCTCGTGCCGAATCTTCCGTTCATGATCGACAATCCGGCCGCGTTCTTCGACGGCGTCGCGGCCCCGATGCTGGGCGCGCTCGCTCCGTCTGGCGTCGGTTTTGTCCGGATCGCACTCGACGGTCCGTTCCCGCTCCTACCGCGCGCGGTCTACGGAGGCCTCGCCGCTATTTCGTTCATCACGATGCTCGCCGTGCTTTGGCGCTTCTGGCGCCGCGTCCCGATCGGTGCGCTCATCTTCCCGTTCGTCCCGCTGTATCTCGCATGGCGTTCGCTGCAGAACTACTTCGGATCGATCCCGCTCCTGGCCATGGCCGGCGACGACGAGCTCCTCGTGGGCACCGAACCCGAACGCCCTGAGCCGAGCGTCGTAAGCGCCTTCGCGGCATCGACGACGCCCGCGCCCGCAACATCTGCGGCAAGCCCGAGGTCGTCCGCGCTCTGAGTGAGCGCGCGCCGGACAGCACGCGCGCGCGTGACCCGAGAGTCGGACTTGCTCATCGATCGCGACGCCTGGAGTAGGAGGGCACAGACGCCGGCAACGTGCGGCGTGGCCATTGAGGTGCCGCTCATCCGCACGTAGCGGGTCGCGACAGTGCAGCGATCGCCGTCCAAAGCCTGCGCACGGGCGCTCGCGACGCCGACCCCGTAGTGACATGCGGCGGTCAGAGTCGTGCCGCCGCCGACGGCGACGACATCGGGTTTGTGCGCGCGCAAACCTGCGACTGGACCACGAGAGCTGTAGTCCGTGATGCGGCGATGTTTGTCGATCGCCCCGACGGTGATGGCACCGGCCGCGCAGCCTGGCGAGCCGATGGTGCCAGCCGCCGGACCGGAGTTGCCGGCCGCGACGCACACCAGGATTCCCTCGGCGCTCAGCGCATCGACCTCTCGCGATAACGGATCGTGCGCATCGCCCGGACCGCCGAGCGAGAGATTCACCACGTCGACCTTCGTTCGACTGAGCCATGAGAGCGCGGCCAACACGGTGTCCTCGGTCCCGCCGCGCAGCGACAAGGCCTTCGCGATCACGAGCGACGCTTTGGGCGCGACGCCGCGATACAGCGCGCCCGCCCCGGCAACGATGCCGGCGACGTGCGTGCCGTGACCGACCTCATCAGCGGCTCCGCTCCCGGTAAAGTCTCGATAGGCGAAGATGCGATCGCCGAAATCCGGATGGCGATCTGCCCCGGTGTCGACTATCCCGACGCGAATCCCATCGCCCTCGAGTCCGCTCTTCCACACGGGCTGTACATGCAGGAGGGGGACGCTTTCGTTCAGCAGCGCGTAGACGGGCTTTGGCGGGCGCGCCACGAATCCGGCGGCCTCGAGCTCGCGCCGCAGCGCGGCCTGACGATCCTCGGGGACGTCCACCACGATGACGCCCGCGCGACGGTGCGTCTGCCGTACCACCGCGTCGTGTCTGCGCAGGACGCTCT
>JALYLL010000281.1 GCA_030774255.1 Chloroflexota bacterium
GGCGCGCGAGCGCCTGCAGCTCTCCATCGGGATCGCGACGTTCCCGCGGCCCGCCGGAGACGCGGCGTCGCTCGTCGAATCGGCGGACGCCGCGATGTACCGCGCGAAGCAGTCCGGCGGAGGCATCCGTGTTTGGGAGCACTCGCTCGGTGAGGGGCCGCGCGGCGCGATCCGCTCGCGCGCGATGAGCCTTCCGGCCGCTCCGTACCTCGCGGATCCGGCGCGTCTCGCGACGGCGGAGCTGCAGCGTCATCTCCCACACGCGCTCGCGTCCGAGTGGAATGCGGTGGTCGTCGGCCACGAGGGTCAGGTCCTCACTGTGGCGCTTCCGCAGCCGAACCCCGCGGCGGTGGACTCGATCTCGAAGGCGACCGGCTTCGCGGTCTATCCGGTGTTCAGCAACGCCGCGGATCTCGAAGCGACACGCCGTCGGCTCACCACGAGCAACGGCGGAAGCTCGACTAGCGGGGGCGCGCCTCTTCGCGAGTGACGCCGCCCTCGGCGCCGCGGAACAGGTAGCCAACCCCAGGCACGGTCTGGATCACATCGCGCGGCTTGCCGTCCGCCCCGAGCTTTCGCCGGAGGCGGCTGACGTTCAGCTTCACGAGGTCTCCGCCGACATCCGCGTCGTAGCCCCACACACCCTCGAGGATTTCCTCCTGCGTGAGAACGCGGCCGGGGTTCGCCATGAAATGTCGCAGTAGCTTGAACTCGGTCGGCGAGAGATGTACGGGAACTCCGTCCGCGCGGACCTGGTGGGTCGCCTCGTCGAGGATGAGGTCGCCAGTCTTGTAGATGGCCGGCGCGGGACGGCCGCGAGTGCGGACGGAGCGGCGCAAGATGGCCTTCACCCGGGCGACGAGCTCCTTCGGCCGGAACGGTTTGGTGATGTAGTCGTCGGCGCCGAGCTGCAGGCCGCGCAGGATGTCGCTCTCGTCCTGGCGGGCCGAGAGGAGCAGCACGGCGACGTGCTCGTCCACGTGCCGGATGCGCTCCAGCACCACGAAACCAGCCAGCTTGGGAAGGTTGATGTCGAGGATGACGAGGTCGGGCTTTTCGCGTCCGACGGCCTCGACCGCGGACTCTCCGTCGTAGGCGCGGGACACGTCGTAGCCCTCACGACGAAGCGCGTACTCGAGAAGCTCCACGAGGTCGCGGTCGTCGTCAACGACTAGAAGCTTTATTAGTCCTCTGCCTCCTCAGCCAAGTGGCGAGCCTTCGGGAGTGTGAAGTGTACCGATGTTCCGCGTCCAGGGGTGCTCTCGATCGAGATATCGCCGCCCTGCGCGTGCACGATGGCGCGGCAGATCGAGAGCCCGAGGCCGAGCCCGCCGGCCTGCTCGCGGACGGTGCGGGACCGGAAGAAGCGCTGGAAGAGGCGATTCTGCTCATCGAGGGGGATGCCGGGCCCCTCATCCGCGACCGTAATCCGGACGTACCCGTCGACGCTCTTGGCGCCCACGGTGACGCGCGTCCCCTCCGGCGCGTACTTGCTGGCGTTTGAGATCAGGTTCGCGAAGACCTGTGTGGTCCGGCGCTCGTCCGCGAGGACTCGGTCGGCGTCCGTGTCGAACGCTTTGATGAGCTCCTGGCCTTTCGATTCGAGCATCGGATGGATGAACGCCATGGCCTCGGAAAGCGAGTGCTTGAGGCTCGCGGTCTGCGCCCGCACCTGGAACGTGCCAGCCTCGATGCTGCCAGCGTCCATGAGATTTTCGACGAGGTGCTCGAGGCGCAGGGCGCTTCGCCTCAGCGCTCCGGCGAGCAAAGCCAGCTCGTTTCGCGGCATGTTCAGCGCGTCGTCGACGACGAGATCGAGAGACGCGATCAGACCCGAGATCGGCGTCCGGAGCTCGTGCGCGACCTCCATGAGAAATTCCTCCTTGAGCCGGAGGAGCTCGGCCTGCGCCGTGACGTCGCGCACCGTGTGGAGGGCGCGCCCGCCGGGAAGGGTGGTCGACATCATCTCGAGGACGCCCATACGCTCCTCGCGCGGGAACCATGCTCGTCGAACCAGGTGCCCGTCGGTGTCCTGGATGCGCGTCGCACCGGAAACGAGCAGCAGCTCTTCGAAGGTGTTTCCGACGAGCGAGTCCTCGCCGAGGATCATGAATGCCGCGGGGTTGGCGCTCACGACCACGCCTTCCGGGTCGGTGAGGATGATGCCGTCGGTCAGCGCGACGAACGCCTCGGCGAAGGTCGCCTGATCGAGCGCGGCATCTTCGCGCCGCCGCCCGATGACCCGCCGTCGTTCGGCCGCTGCCGATGACTCTTCGGTCATGTGAACCGGATCCTCAGGCACCACGAGTCCGATTGTTGCGCCTGCTCGATCTCTCGTCTACGACCTAACGTCCCGCGATCTGCTCAATCTCGCCTGCGGCGAGACGCGCTCAGGGCTGGTGGATTCGCTCCTCGCGGTCACGCTCACTTCGTTCGCTGCCAGGGGCCCCTACCCCTTCCGTCTCGGCGCTCAACGTCCGGCTATTTGTTTCACCGTCTCCAGCGTGTCGATCTCGCTCACGGGTTTGTCGGGGCGCAGGCGCGCGATCCGCGGGAACCGCATCGCGTAGCCGGACTCGTGCCGGTCGCTCGGCTGGATCTGATCGAAGGCGACTTCGATGACGGTGTCCGGCACGACCGTTCGGACGCGGCCGTAGTCCTGGATGGTGTGCTCGAGAAAGTACTTCGTCATCTCGGCGATCTCTTTGTCCGTGAGTCCCGAGTACGCCTTGCCGATGTTGAGCAGCCGGTCGCCGTCGCGGATCGCGAACGTGTAATCGGAGAGCACGCCCCGGCGTTTTCCGTGGCCCCACTCGACCGCGGTCACGACCACGTCGATCGTCCGGAGCGGGCGCTTCACCTTGAGCCACTCCATGCCACGACGGCCCGGCCGGTACGGTGAGCGCGGATCTTTCACCATAAGGCCCTCGTTGCCGCGCTCCCGAGCCGCCGCGAACTCGCGCTCGAGCACGGCGACGAGCGCATCGCCGGACGATTCGACGCGCTGGTGCTCCGCGAAAATCACCGGCGGAACGATCGGCAGCGCGCGCAGGACCTTCTGCCGTTCGTCGAACGACTCGTCCAGCAGCGCGCGGCCATCGCGCTCGAGGATGTCAAAAGCGACGAGGGTCGACGGCATCTTCGTGCGGAGCTCGTCGGCGACGTTCTTCCGTCCGAGCCGTGTCTGGAAGTCGGTGCACGGCACGGCCCTCCCTTCGGCGAACGCCAGCACCTCGCCGTCGATCACGTAGGTGCCGGGGATCGCAAGGAGCGGCTGCACGAGCTCCGGGTACCGATTGGTGATGCGGTCGAACGTCCGCGAGTAGAGCTCGACGCGATCGCCCGCCTTGTGCACCTGAGCGCGGATGCCGTCGTATTTGTCCTCCACGACGTAGGGCGGCGGGAAACGCTTCTCGACCTCCTGCAGCTGCAGGACCGGAGTCGCGAGCATCATCCCGATCGGCAGGAAATGCGCGAGCGTCGGCTCGGCGAGCGTTCCGTGCTTCGCGCGCAACGCCGTCTCGCCGACGTCGCCGGTCAGCATGTTCGCCCGGCCGACCTGTTCGCGGTCGCGCTCGAACGCGCGCGCGATCGCCTCCTCGAGCAGGCCTTCGCGCAGTCCGATCCGAGTTTCTCCGCTCACGATCTTCACGAGGTAGCGCGCCTCGTCCGCGGTCGCCCGCGCCAGCGTCGCGCGCAACAGGTCGCGCTTGGGAGCGACGCCACGCGCCGCGGCGATCGCGTCGAAGGTCTGCGCCACGTCGGCGAGGGTGAGCCGGTCGCCTGAGGCGGAACGCTCGGCGATCAGGTCTGCCGCCACATCGCCGAGGTCGGCGTGCCGCTGGTACGACTCGGCCATGTCGCCTCCGGTCTTCCCGGACCGCTCGAGCAGGACGTCGGAGAGCGCGCTCCAGCCCATCTTTAGGACGCGCTCGTCGCGCCGGGGGAACGGGGCTCCGGCGAAAAGCCGAGCCGCGATCTGCAGATCCGAGTCATCAAGGGTGCCCAAGTACCGTGCCAGCGCGGCGTGCTTCTCGAGCTTCTTGGGAGTTGCTCGCACGGCATCCGCCGTGTTAACCCATGCGCCGAAGGAGGTGCTCACTTGGGACTTATCGAGCTGCTCATAGTGATCCTGGTCATTCTCTGGCTCCTCGGCTACTTCGGTCGGGGCCGCATCAGCGCCCCGGGGATGAGCGGGAACTGGGTCCACATCCTTCTCGTCATCGTCGTCATCCTCGTGATCCTGCGACTCCTGCGCCTCGTCTAGCTGCGACCGGGTCGGTCGGTGCGCGGCTAGTCTCTAGCCGTGGCCGACCGACCCCGTTACCTCTCCGTCCCGTACGGCGAGGAAGAGCTCGAGTTCATGGTGCAGCCGTGGTTCGATCTCGACATCGTCGAGTCGGCCACGGGCGCGCCCACCCCGGACCTTGCGGCCGAAACGGCTCGTCGCCTTCAGTCGCCGCTCGGAGGCAAGCGGCTCCGGGACCTCGCCGCGGACGCTGTTCGAACTGCACCGAGCGCGCGCGCCGTCATCGCCGTTACCGACCTCACGCGTGCGTCGCCCGACGCCGTGCTCGTGCCCCCGCTCCTCGACGAGCTCAACGCGGGTGGCATCCCCGACGCGCAAATCACCGTCATCGTCGCCGTGGGGCTGCATCGCGAGACGACCGATGCCGAGAAACGGGAGAAGCTCGGCGCGGTCGTGGATCGGGTCCGCGTCGTCGACTCGAACGGCCGCGACCCCGCCATGTGGGCCGACCTCGGCACGATCCCGCCATACGACGTGCCCGGCTT
>JALYLL010000282.1 GCA_030774255.1 Chloroflexota bacterium
CCATCTTGCCGCTGGACCGGTTCGACACGAAGCGCACCGGATCGATCGCCTCGAGCGTGGGGCCGGCGGTGACGACGACCGAGCGTCCGGCGAGTCCTTGCGATAGTCCGAGAGCCTCATCGATCGCGGCCTCGATCCGCTCGAGAGAGGCGAGCCGCCCAGGGCCGATATCGCCGGAGGCGAGCGGTCCCGTCTCGGGGTCGACCACTCGAACGCCCCGCGCGCGGAGCGCAGCGACGTTCGCCTGCGTCGCGGCGTTCTGCCACATGTGTGTTTCCATCGCCGGCACCACGATGACCGGCGCGGACGTCGCGAGCACGGTCGTCGCGAGAAGGTCGTCGGAGAACCCGTGTGCGAGCCGCGCAACGACGTGGGCGGTCGCGGGGGCCACGACGACGACGTCCGCCTGGCGGCCCATGGCGACATGCCCCGCGGAGCGCTCGTCCCCCAGCGAAAACATTTCGATCTCGACCGGCCGATACGTAAGTGCCTGAAAGGTCAGTGGAGTGACGAACTCGGCGGCGCTCCTGGTCATGACGACCTGGACCGTCGCGCCCGCCTGCACCAGGCGACGCGCGAGCTCGACCATCTTGTAGACGGCGATCGAGCCGGTCACGGCGAGCACAACGAAGCGGCCGTTCACTCGCGTCACGCGTTCAGCTCCCACAGGAGTCGGAGGCCCTCGAGGGTCAGGTCCTCATCGACTCGCTCGATGCCCTTGGCGAGCGGCGCGATCGTCGCCGCGAGGCCTCCCGTCGCGAGCACGTGCGGCGGCGTGGACCCCAGCTCCGCGATGAGTCGCGCGAGCAGACCCTCGACAAGCCCGACGTATCCAAAGACGATCCCCGAGCGCAGGCAATCGGCGGTGTTCTTCCCGATCGCGTTCGCCGGCGGCGTCAGCGGGACGCGAAACAGTCGCGCGGCGCGCCCGAAGAGCGACTCGGCCGAGACTTCCAAGCCCGGCGCGAAGGCCCCTCCGAGAAAATCGCCCTCAGCGCTAACCACGTCGAAGTTCGTGGTGGTCCCGAAGTCGACGACGATCGCCGGGCCGCCGTATCGCCGGTGCGCCGCGAGCGTGTTCGCGATGCGATCGGCGCCGACTTCCGAAGGGTTGTCGACCCGCAGGCGCACGCCGGTCTTGACGCCGGGACCGATGACGAGCGCGGGCCGATCGAGGTAGCGCTCCGCGAGCCGGGTGAACGCGGCCGTAAGCGCCGGCACGACCGAGCCCAGAACGAGGGCGTCGACGTCGTCGAGCGAGAGATCCTCGCGGCCGAGAAGGGCGTCGACCATCACGGCGAGCTCGTCCTCTGTTTGATCTTGGCGTGTCGCGGTGCGCCAGGTCGCGATGAGCTTTGCTCCGTCGTACGCGCCGAGGACGACGTTCGTGTTCCCCACGTCGGCAGCGAGCAGCGTGGTCACTAGTCCTTCGCTTCCGTCGCCCCGGTGCGCATGCCGCGCTTTCCCATCACCTTCATGCGCTTCGCGACGTTCGCTGGAACGTACTTGTCGATCGGAGCGCCGAAGGCGGCGAGCTCTTTCACGCGCGACGCGGAGATGAAGAGGAACTCCGGGGCGGTCATCAAGTAGACCATCTCGATCTCGGGCGCGAGAGAGCGGTTCATGTTCGCCATCTCGAACTCGAACTCGAAGTCCGAGAGGGCACGGATCCCGCGCACGATGAAGCTCGCACCGGATGCGCGCGCGAACTCGACCTGCAGCCCATCGAACGCGCGGACCTCGACGTTCCGGTGCTTCGCGCAAGCCTCGCGCATCAGCTCGATGCGCTCGTCCGCCGTGAAGACCGTCTTCTTCGCGAGGTTGCGGCCGACGCCCACTACTACGCGGTCGAAGAGTCGCGCCGAACGCTCGACGATGTCGACGTGCCCGTTCGTCGGCGGATCGAATGAACCGGGGTAGATGGCGACGCGATCACTCATGCGGTCGCGATACCTCCTTACCCTCGCAGGGAAGTATCCCTGCGACCCTCTCCGGACGCGGCGTTAGCCGCGTCCTAAGGCGTGCACGCCGCACGCGCAGGGTAACGCTAGCCGGTGG
>JALYLL010000283.1 GCA_030774255.1 Chloroflexota bacterium
TTCGCGCGCCTCGGTTTGCGGCAGCTCACGCGGATCGCGCCGGCGTTCGAGCTCGCGATCGGCGTCTCCGAGTTCAACCGCCGCGCCCTCGCCGAAGCCGGGTACGAGGAGACCGCACGCGTCCCGATCCTTCTCGATTGGGAACATTTCGCGGTGCCACCGAACGACGCTGTGCTCGCGCGGTGGAAGGGACTGCGCACGGCGCTTCTCTTCGTGGGCCGCATCTCGCCGAACAAGCGACAGGACGATCTGGTGCGAATGCTGGCGTACTACCGCCGCTGCATCGACCCGGAGGCGCAGCTCATCCTCGTCGGCGCGTACCGGGACCAGCCGCAGTTTCACGCGCGCGTGGTCGCGCTCATCGACCGTCTCGGACTCGGCGGCGCGGTTCACTTCGCCGGGAGCGTCGACGACGCCTCGCTGCTGGCGTATTACCGTGCCGCGACGGCCTTCGTCTCACTGTCCGAGCACGAGGGGTTCGGCGTACCGTTGCTCGAGGCGATGCGTTTTCGTCTTCCCGTCGTCGCGTATGACGCGGCGGCGATCGGCGAGACGGTCGGCGATGCGGGCGTGCTGCTTCGCGAGCGCGATCTCGCGGAGACGGCCGAAGCGGCGGCGATGGTCAGCGAGAAGACCGAGCTTCGCGAAGTGCTGGTCGCCGCGGGCGAGCGGCGGGTACAGGACTTCGACCCGGAGAAAGTCGCGGAACGTACACGGCAGGTATTGGGCCTGTGACCTGTCGTCGGGCTCGGTAGCGGCCGACCCGCTCTTACGGCCTCAAGGGGCCGCCAACACCTTGCGAAGCCTCGCGGCGAACTCACGCGGATGCCTCATGTAACCCCCATGATCACCGGGGAACATGACGACCGGCGTCCCGAGACGCTCGGCGAGCGCGAGTCCGCACTGTTGCGCCAGGTTCCCTCTCGAGTCCTCTCCAACTCCCACCACGATTCGGGTCGAGCCCGCCTTAAGCGCGGCGATGTCAGGTTGGTAGGTGGCGACGGCCAGCGCGTAGTGCGCGAGGAAGAAGTTCATGTTCCGTTCCATCTGAGCAATCGTCTCCGCCATTTCGGGGGTTTGTTCGTGCTGCGGCTCAGACCTCGCTGGCTGCTGCCCGCGCTCGCCTTCGAGCCCCGAAGCAACCATGAACTTCTGCATCGCGGGGCCGATGCCCGAGCTCCGGTAGGTATCGTGAACGTCTTGCACGGCTGCCAGGTGACGTGGGCTATCGGGCAGCAGGGCGATGGCCGGAGGCTCGTGTGCGACAAGCGCCTGCACGTGCTGCGGGTGGCTGGCGGCCAGCTCGAGCCCTATCAGTGCGCCGCCGCTGGTACCGAACACGAATGCCGGTTCTCTGCCAACGGACGCTAGCAGGCGGTAGGCGTCGTCCGCGAAGATCTCGAAAATGCGTCGGTCCTCGACGGGTTCGTCGAGGCGGCTCCGCGAAATGCCGCGCGGATCATATGTCACAAGCGTGTACTGATCGGTGAGATGCCCGGCAATGCCCTGGAACGCGTTGGCATCCGCTGGCCCGCCGGGGATCATGAGAAGCACAGGACCTGATCCTCGGACCTCGTAGTAAAGACCCGCGCCGGGCACGGTCAGGCTGTCGATCTTCACTGAATCCATTAGGCAAGACACCCCGTTGCCGTCATCACGGCACGATCACAATTCTCTGACCGTCGCTACTTCGCTGCCCGGTTGCGATGGCTGAGATCGTGTCCACATTCACCGCGAGTCTGGCCCGGACGTTCACCGTATATTCCGCGATCGGCGCCCTTCCTACCATTACGCTGACCCCGGGCCGCTTGACACCGCCGGAGGCGGTGCCATCATGATGGTATGGAACGCAAGCAGATCCAGCTGACCGCGCGCCAGGCGAGTGCCCTCCGCAAAGAGGCCGCGCGACGCAAGACATCGGACGCGGCCATCGTTCGCGAAGCTGTCGATCTGTGGCTGCGCGCCCACGGGCATGGCGATGCGAACGATCGGTGGCAGCGAGCGATGGCTGTCGTCGGCGCGTTCGCATCAGGGCGGAAAGACGTCAGCCGCGAGCACGACCGCGAGCTCGTGGAGGCATTCCGCTCCTGATCTTCGTCGACACATCAGCGCTCTATGCGCTGCTGGACCGTGATGACCGGTTTCATGACGAAGCCAAGCGGACGTTCGCTACGCTCGAGAACGAGGAGCGCGTCACGCACAGCTACGTTCTCGTGGAGACAACCGCGATCGCACACCGCCGCCTCGGGGAGATCGCGGTCCGGCGTTTCGTACAGGAGCTTGTACCTGTGCTCAGCACCGTCTGGATCGACGAAGCCACGCATGCCGCAGGCGTTGCCGCTCTTCTTGCGGCGCTCCCCACGCGCATTTCGCTGGTCGACTTCGTTAGCTTTGAAGTGATGCGCGAGCACGGAATCTCACGCGCGTTTGCCTTCGACGAGGATTTTCGAGCGGCCGGCTTCGGACAGGCCCCGTGACCGAGCCGCTCCGTTTCGCACATCAGTTCAATCCCGTCATCGCGTACGGCGATGCGATCGGGAACGACTGCCTCGAGCTTCAGCGCGTCTTCTGGTCCGCTGGCGTGCGGAGTGATCTCTTCGCCTGGGAGGCCAAGCCTGAGGTCCGCGCACTGGTCCGCGACTACCACGAAATCGAAACGATCGCGCGGCGAGACGGACTCTTGCTCGTGCACCATTCGATCGGCAACGACTCGGTACCCGAAGTCGCGAAGTTTCCCGTCCGGAAGGCCGTCATCTATCACAACATCACTCCG
>JALYLL010000284.1 GCA_030774255.1 Chloroflexota bacterium
CCGCGCAAGCTGATCGACGACCTTCTCACGCGGGGATTCACGAAGCCGGTCCTCCAGCAGAAGGCCAACCTGGAGGACGTTTTCCTCGATCTCACCGGTCACGAGATCCGCGACGCATGAGGCAGACTCTCCGCCTCTTCTCGCTGCTCCTCCGCGCCTATCTGCGCGACCGCCCCGCACTTTTCTTCAGCCTCATCGTGCCGCTCATGCTGATGGTGATCTTCGGCTATCTGAATCTCGGCGATTTCGGCCGCGTGACCCTCGCCATCGACGATCAGGGCAAGAATCAGTCGAGCGCACAGCTTGTCCAGATCCTGAAGGGGATCGAAACGTTCCAGCTGACCGAGCTCCCGACGGACCAGGCGTTGACGAAACTGCGGCGCACCGAGCTCGACATGCTGATCGTGATCCCGGCGGACTTCGCGATCGCGCCGGCGCGACCTGGACAGACCGTCCCGCAGATCGTCGTCTATGGCGACGACGCGCGGCCGCAGCAGGTCGCGGTGGGTCGCCAGATCGTTACGCAGGTCATCGATCGGCTCTCGTTCGCTGTCACGCAAACGGCGCCGGTCATCGCGGTGAGAGGCGAGACGGTCCAGGGCGTCCGGCTTCGCTATGTGGACTTCCTGGTGCCCGGGATCCTGGGCATCAACGTCATGCAGCTCGCGGTCTTCTCGGTAGCCTTCGCACTGGTCGCCGACAAGCAACGTGGCGTGCTGCGCCGGATCATGGCAACGCCTGTCCGCGTGCCGAACCTTCTGGCCGCGCACGTGCTGACGCGGCTCGTCATCGCGACCGGGCAGGTCGCCGTGCTCCTCCTCGTCGCACTGGTTCTCTTCAACGTCACGATCGTCGGCGGTCTCGCGCCGCTCATCGTCGTAGCGCTCCTCGGAACGATCCTTTTCCTCACGATCGGCTTCGCGCTCGCCGGCTGGGCCACGACGGAGAACCAGGTGCCCGCCATCGCGCAGCTCATCACCTTGCCGCAATTCTTCTTTTCAGGCGTCTTCTTCTCGAAGAACGCGGCGCCGGAGCTCATCCGGCCGGTGACCAACCTGCTGCCGCTCACCCTTCTGAACGACGCGCTCCGGGAGATCAGCGTGCAGGGCGCAACGCTATGGGACGTGCGGACGCAAATACTCGGGCTCCTGATCTGGACGCTGGTCGGCTTCATCCTCGCCGTCCGGCTCTTCCGGTTCGAAAAGTTTTAGCGGCTTAGCTCCTCGTGCACGATGCGATGGACTATCGCGCGGAAGTGTCCCCAGTCAGCCCAGTCGCCACCGATGTTCTTCGAGGTCGCGCTCGCCATGTGATCGAGCCCGTCGGCGATTCCGGCGAGCGCGCTCGGCTCGACCTCGATCCACTCCTCTATCTGCTCCTCGAGATCGCTAGTGTGGAAGCGTCCGCCCACCTCGTCTTGGAGGAACGCGAACGTGTGAAAGAGCGGCGGCCCGTCGGGCGCAGACGCCGCGCGGTACGTGATCCAAGCGAGAAACCGTTTGACTTCGGTCTCGAGGCCTGTCTCCTCCTCCGTCTCGCGACGGAGCGCATCCAGGATCCGCTCGCCGTGGTGGATGCCCCCGGTCGGTAACCGGTGCGCGCCGCGCGGATAGAAGGTCTTTATCGAAAGGAGGAGCTTCTCGTTCCGCCGTCGGATGACCATGCAGACCTCTGCGAACCGGTTTGGATTTTGGACCGGGTCGAAGAATGGGCGGATGAGGACCTCGACCCTGCGTGGCTCGCCGAAGCGCGCCGCGAGCTCGGCGACCTGCTCGTCGAGTTCTGTCACTCAGTCGCGATCGTACTTGCGGAGCACATCCTCGAGCCCCTCGCGAAGCAGCACCGCCTCCTTCGTCCTCTTCCGCTCGGCGAGGGCTTTGAGGCGGGCGAGCTGCGCGGCGCTGTAGTACGACGACTTCAGCACCATGTCGTCGGCTGGGGTGAGTCCGACGGTGTCGCCTCCTTGCTCCTTCGCGGCATAGAGCGCGAGGTCGGCTTTGCGCATGAGCTCTTCCGGACTCTTTGTGTCGCGCGGGATGTTGGCGACCCCGATGCTCACCGCGCACCGTTGGCCCTTTGCGAGCACCTTCGCGAACGCCGCGTCGATGTCGCGGCGCAGCGCATCGGCCCGGAGGAACGCGGCTTCCACGGTCATCCCCGGCGCGATGAGGGCGAACTCGTCGCCGCCGATCCGGCCAAGGGTCCAGCCTTCGCGCTTGGCGGCGCGCGAGAGCTCGGCGATCGCGGCGTTGATCGCTCGGTCGCCGGCGTCGCGGCCGTGGACAGTGTTGAGCTGATGAAGGTTGTCGATATCGAGCAGGAGCAGGGTCAGCTGCTGTTCGGGCTTGTCCCGCGACTGCTTCCAGATCGCAATCAGCGCACCGCTGAAGGCCGGCGCGTTCAGGCAACCGTCCTTGTCCGCCCGAAAGCGGACCTCTTTTAACTGGGGTGTCTTGGCCATCGCGGCGCCTCCCATCGAGGTAC
Source organism: Chloroflexota bacterium (assembly GCA_030774255.1). GTDB lineage: Bacteria > Chloroflexota > Limnocylindria > P2-11E > P2-11E > 3-1-20CM-2-70-9. The sequence continues at coordinate 2,485 of JALYLL010000284.1, forward strand.
GTGGAACATATATATGTTCAAGGCATATAGGTCAAGTCGGCCGGACCGACCGATCCGAGGCCGCAACCCTTCTCTTCGCGGATCGGGACACGTACACTCGTCATCACAAGCGTGCGAGGGGCCATCCACCCCGAGCTGCCGGAAGAAGCACGAGTAGAACCGGCCGGACCGCGCACCGTTAGAGGCGCAGCGAGTGGACGCCAAGAGCGGCGTCAACTTGGGTGGTACCACGGCTTCGCCGTCCCGAGATGTCGGGACGGCGTTTTTGTTTTCTAGAAGGAGTCGACGTGGCGAAGGCAAGCGAAAGAGCGCGATTCCGGCCGGTCGGCGCGAAGCTCGACCTCGCCGAGGTCGACCACCGCGTCCTCGACCTGTGGGAGCGCGAGCGCAGCTTCGAGCTGCTCCGCAAGAAGAACGCGAGCGGCCCGCGGTTCTCCTTCTTTGACGGCCCGATCACGGCGAACGTCGAGGCGATGGGCGTCCACCACGCCTGGGCACGCACGTATAAGGACGTCTACCAGCGGTACAAGGCGATGCGCGGGTTCGATCAGCGCTATCAGAACGGCTTTGACTGCCAGGGACTCTGGGTCGAGGTGCAGGTGGAGCGCGAGCTCAACCTGAACAGCAAGCGCGATATCGAGACGTACGGCATCGGCAGGTTCTCGGACGCGTGCCGCGCGCGGGTCGATCGCTCCGCCGCGGCGATCACCAAACACTCCATCCGGATGGGCCAGTGGATGGATTGGGAGAACTCGTACTTCACCTACGACGATCTCAACATCTCGCACATCTGGCATGTCCTGAAGATCTGCCAGGACAAAGGCTGGCTCTACAAGGGCCACCGTTCGATGCCGTGGTGCGCGCGGTGTGGCACGGCGCTGTCCCAGCACGAGATGATCGACAGCTACCGCGAGATGACGCATCTCTCGGTCTACGTTCGTTTCCCGATCGAAGGTCGGAAGAACGAGTCGTTCCTGGTGTGGACGACGACACCGTGGACGCTCCCGGCGAACGTGTCGCTCGCGGTCAACTCGGATCTCGACTACGTCCGCGCGAAGGTCGGGGACGAGATCCTCATCGTCTCAAAGGAGACCTTCGACCAGGCGAAGTGGGACAACGCCACCGTGGTCGAGACGGTGAAAGGCCGCTCGCTCCTCGGCCTTCGCTACCAGGGACCCTTCGACGAGCTGCCGGCATCCAGCCAGGGAGTCGTGGGTCACCGCGTGATCGAGTGGGACGACGTAACTGCGGCGGAAGGCACCGGTCTCGTGCACATCGCGCCAGGCTGCGGCGCCGAAGACTTCGCCCTATCGAAAACGGAGAAGCTGCCGGTCCTCGTCCCGATCGACGAGATGGCCCGCTTCGTCAAAGGCTATGGCTGGCTCGAAGGCAAGGAGGCGCGGGACGTCGCACGGGAGATCGCGGACGACCTTCAGAAACGTGGTCGGCTCTTCCGCGCCGCCGACTACACGCACCGGTATCCCGAGTGTTGGCGCTGCCACGAGGAGATCGTGTTCCGCGTCGACGACGAATGGTTCATCTCGATGGACGAGCTTCGCCCGAGGCTCATGGCCGCGGCAGAGAAGGTGACCTGGCTGCCGCCGGCCGCCGGACGCCGGATGCAGAACTGGCTCCAGAACATGGGCGACTGGAACATCAGCCGAAAGCGTTACTGGGGCCTGCCCCTTCCTTTCTATACGTGCGCCAAGGGTCACTTCTTCGTCGTGGGGAGCGAGGAGGAGCTGCGGAAGCTCGCAAAGAGCGGGCTGGAGAAGCTGCGCGAGCTCCATCGGCCGTGGATCGACGATGTTGTGATCGGCTGCCCGCAGTGCGGAGCCGACAGCAAACGCGTGAAGGAAGTGGGCGACTGCTGGCTCGACGCCGGCATCGTGCCGTTCTCGACGCTCGACTGGCTGCACGACAAGGACTACTGGGCGAAGTGGTTCCCCGCCGATTACATCGTCGAGATGGTCGAGCAGGTCCGCCTGTGGTTCTACTCGCAGCTCTTCTTCTCGGTTGTGCTCACGGGCGAGGCGCCGTACCGCGTGTGCCAGTCGTTCCAGCCGATGCTGGCGGCACCCGGCGAGGAATTCCACAAGTCCGGCGGCAACATGGTCGACCTCTACGAGGCCTGCGAGCTCGTGGGCGCCGATGCGATCCGCTGGATCGTGGCGCGCGAGGACCTGCAGGAGATCATGTATTTCGGCTGGCCACCGTTCGAAGACTTCAAGCGGAAGCTGCTCGTGCTGTGGAACACCTACTCCTTCTTTGTTACGTACGCGACGCTGGACGACTTCGATCCGTCCGCGGCGCAGGTCCCCGTCGCCGAGAGGCCGCTCATGGACCGTTGGCTTCTTTCGACGCTCGCGCGGCTCATCGCGGAGTCGCGAACCGCGATGGATGCGTACGACGTGCGCAGCGTCGTCTTCAAGCTCGAGGAGTTCTGGGGCGACCTCTCGACCTGGTATCTGCGGCGCAATCGCGCTCGCTTCTGGAAGGCGCGTTCGGAGCGCGACTCGCTCGCGGCGTACCAGACGCTCTACGAAGCGCTGACCACGCTGATCGGGCTCGTCGCCCCGGTCATGCCGTTCCTGAGCGAGGACATGTACCAGGGCCTCGTGCGCTCGAGCGGGACAAGCGCCGAGTCCTCGGTCCATCTCACGGCCTACCCGGAGGAGCACACCGAGCGCGTCGATGCCGATCTGGAGCGGCGGATGCGGGCGGCGCGGCGCGTGGTCGAGCTTGGCCGGGCGGCGCGGTCGTCGGCGGGTGTGAAGACGCGAACACCGCTGCCGAAGCTCATCGTCGTATTCGACGCGAACGATCGCGACCGTGGCGCTCTGGACACGGGCTCCGAGCTCGCCGACCTCATCAAGGACGAGCTGAACGTGAAGGCCATCGAGATCCGCGACGCGGCAGAGGGCTTGGTCAAGGAGACCGTGAAGCCTGACCTCAAGGTGCTCGGGCCGAAGCTTGGGAAGGATCTGCCGCGCGTGCGCCAGGCGCTCGCCGAGGGTCGCTACCAGCGACGCAACGGGACGATCGAGGTCGAGGGCTTCGAGCTCTCGGACACCGAGGTCCTCATCTCGCACGAAGGCGCGCCCGGCCACGCGGTCGGCCGAGACGCCGGCGCCACGGTCGCGCTCGAAACAAAGGTGAC
>JALYLL010000285.1 GCA_030774255.1 Chloroflexota bacterium
GCGTCCATGACGCCGAGCTGCTTTTCGAGCAGGTCGCGGTACGTGATGTCGTCGTACTTCTTCGCCCCTCGGACGACACGCGGATCCGCGTCGTAGACCCCGTCCACCGCGTTCTTGCCCATAAGGATCGCGTCGGCGTTTATCTCGGCCGCGCGCAGCGCCGCCGCCGTATCGCTCGTGAAGAACGGGTTGCCGGTGCCCGCCGCGAAGATCACGACGGAGCCCTTCTCCAGTTGATGGATCGCGCGCCGCCGGATGTAGGGCTCGGCGACCTCGGCGATGGTGATCGCGGACTGGACCCGGACGGGCACGCCGATCGACTCGAGCTGCGACTGCAGTGCGAGCGCGTTGATGACCATCGCGAGCATGCCCATGTAGTGGCCCGTCGCCTCTTCGATGCCATGCTCGGCGACGGTCGCGCCGCGGATGATGTTGCCGCCGCCGATGACCACCGCCACCTGCACGCCGAGGTCGCGGACCTTGCGGATCTCCTCGGCGAGGTATTTGGTGTACTCCGGGGAGATGCCGAATTCACGGTCTCCGAGGAGTGCTTCGCCCGAGAGCTTCAGCACCACCCGGCCGTACTTGGCCTTCGTCTGAACGGCCATCGCGGGCAGTCTAGGTCGGCTCGCCGTTGGACTGGCCCAGCTCGAACCGCTTGAACCGCTTGACGCGGACGTTCTCGCCGGTCGTGGCGGCGATGCTGGTCACGAGCTCGCCGATCGTCTTCGAGGAATCACGGATGTAGGGCTGCTCCAAAAGCTGGTCCACGTTCGTGGGGTCCATCGCCGCGACCTGCATCGCGATCTCCTTCGCGAGCTCCTTGAAATCGGGGTTGCGCGCCACGAAGTCGGTCTCGCTCGACAGCTCGACCATCGCACCGATGCGGCCGCCCGCGTGGACATAGGCCTCGACGAGGCCTTCCTTCGCCTCGCGGTCGGCCTTCTCCTTCGCCTTGGCGAGCCCGCGCTCCTTGATGAGCGCCTTCGCTTTTTCGAAGTCGCCCTTCGCCTCGTCCAAAGCTCGCTTGCAGTCCATCACGCCGGCGCCGGTCTCCTCGCGGAGACGTTTGACGTGGTCTTTTGAGCTCGCCATCACTCGTCCTCTTTCTTGTCCAGAGCGGCTTCCGGGGCAGCGTCTTCGGTCGGCTCCTCGTAGCGCTGCCCGCCGAGCGGGTAGTCCTCGTCCTCTTCGGGCTCGTACACCCGCGGAGTGCGCTTCGCCCGTGGAACGCCGATGCCGCCTTCGTATTGCTCCGCCGTGGTCGACGGGGCGTAGCCCATGTCCTCGGGCGTCGCTTCCTTCCGCGCGGCGTCGAACTGCTGACGGCCCTCGAGGATCGCGTCGGCCATCTTCTGGCAGATGAGCTTCACGGCACGGATCGCGTCGTCATTCGCCGGGATGATCACGTCGATCAGATCCGGATCGCAGTTCGTGTCGACCATCGCGATGATCGGGATCTCGAGACGTCGCGCTTCCTCGACCGCGATGTGCTCGCGGTGCGGGTCGACGACGAAGATCGCAGTCGGCGGACGCTTCAGCTCGCGGACGCCGGAGAAGTAGCGGTCCAGGTGCTGGAGCTCGTCGTCGAGTCGCTGCGCGTCCTTCTTAGGCATCGTCGCGAAGTCGCCGCGCTCCTTGCGCTCGGCCAGATCGTTGAGTCGCTGGATGCGCTTTTGGATGGTGACGAAGTTCGTGAGGAATCCGCCGAGCCAGCGCTGGTTCACGAAGTGCATCCCCGCGCGCTTGGCTTCCTCGGAGATCGACTCCTGCGCCTGCTTCTTCGTTCCGACGAAGAGGATCTGCCCGCCGTCCGCGGCCAGATCGCGCATGAAGATGTACGCCTCCTCGACGCGAGAGAGGGTTTGCTGAAGGTCGATGATGTGAATGCCGTTGCGCTCCATGAAGATGAAGCGCTTCATCTTTGGATTCCAGCGCCGAGCCTGGTGTCCGAAGTGAACGCCAGACTCGAGCAGCTGCTTCATCGTGACGACTGCCAAGGTGATCCCCTT
>JALYLL010000286.1 GCA_030774255.1 Chloroflexota bacterium
TACATCGTCCATGACACAGAGCGGATCCCCACGAAGATCATGCATACCTCCGGCTCCGAATGGCCCGAGTCCGCAGGGATCGCCGGCGGCGGACCGAGCCAGACGAACCAATTCATCATCAAGCGCAGGACCGACGTGCGGAAGCAAATGGCGAACGGCGTAATGCCGGAGCGGCTCGACGATCTCTCGGGTGAGCTGGACATCCAGAAGGTGATCTCGGTGTCCTATCTCGACCACGACGACGTCTTCCAGGTGCGGACGCAGTCGGGTGGGGGATACGGCGATCCTCTCGATCGCGATCCCTCGCGCGTACTCGAAGACGTGCGCAGTGGGGTGGTCTCGCGCGAGGCCGCGAGCTCGATGTATGGCGTCGTGATCGATCCGAAGAAGGACGCGGTCTCCGTCGAAGAGACGGAGCGCGCGCGTCGCAAGATCCGCGACCGCCGCCGAGAGCGCGGCCGTCCGGTCGACAAGAAGGCCGCCGGGAGCGCGAAGCGCACCACGACGGCGACGCCGGGCGTTGCGGTCAACGAGTTCATGCACATCGTCGGGGAGAGCGGGTCCGCCGCGATCCAGTGCGTGTGCGGCCAGATCCTTGGCGACGCCACGCGCAACTTCAAGGAGGGCACTCTGATGGAGGAGGGCCTCGTGAGAGAGGCCGGCCCTCATGTGAACGAGTTCGATGTCGCGCGGCGGTTCGTCTTCCGCCAGTTCTACTGCCCGGGGTGTCTGCGGCGTCTCGAGACGGAGATCTGCCTGAGGGACGAGCCGATCCTCCACGACGTCGAGGTCGCGTACCGGTGAGCACCTATCGGATCGGCGTCGATACCGGCGGCACGTTCACCGACTGCATCGTCGTCGACGATCAGGGGACGGTCACTCCGGCGAAGGCCGCGTCGACCCCGCAGGACTTCTCGATCGGTGTGATGGAGAGCGTCGCGCGCGCCGCGAAGGTGCTTGGCATGAGCGCCGAGCAGCTGCTCGGGCAGACGACGCGCTTCGGCCATGGCACGACGGTCGCGACAAATGCGCTCCTCACGCACACGGGCGCGGTCACCGGTCTCATCACGACGCGCGGGCACGAGGACGCGCTCTCTATGGGCCGGATCAAGCAGAAGATCGCCGGCCTCGACGAGGATCAGATCCACGACTTCCTGCTGCACGACAAGGCGATCCCTGGGATCGTCCCGCGCAAGCTCATACGAGGCATCAACGAGCGCGTGGACCACAAAGGCGCGGTCGTCGTCGCACTGAGCGACGACGAGGTACGTCGCGTCGCGAAGGAGCTCGTCGACGTGGGCTGCGACGCGATCGGGGTCTCGCTCCTCTGGTCGTACATGCGGCCAGCGCACGAGCAGCGCGTGCGGGAGCTCATCCTCGAGCAACACCCGAACGTCGTCGTCAGCATCTCGAGCGAGATCGCCCCGGTCCTCGGCGAGTACGAGCGGACGGCGTCCACGGTGGTCAATGCCTACCTCACGAAGAAGGTCGACGGTTACATCGCCGCTCTGGCGGACCGCCTCCGCAAAGCCGGGTTCAAGCATCAGCTCATGGTCATGCTCTCGAATGGCGGCGTGGCGCCGGCCGACGACGCGCGTAAGCGCGCCGCGTATCTGCTCGCGTCAGGCCCGGCGGGCGGGGTGATCGGCGCCCGCAATCTCGGGCAGGTGCTCGGTCACGCAAATGTGCTCACCACCGATGTCGGCGGGACGAGCTTCGATGTCGGGCTCGTCGTCGACGGGCAGCCCGAGTACGCCCGCGAGCCGCTGTTCGACAAGTACCACCTCAGCTTCCCGATGATCGACGTCGTCTCCATCGGCAGCGGCGGCGGCAGCATCGCGTGGATCGACCGCGCGGGCTTTCTGAAAGTGGGGCCCCAGAGCGCGGGCGCCGAGCCGGGGCCGGCGTGCTACGGACGAGGCGGCACCGAGCCGACCGTGACGGACGCGAACGTCGTCCTGGGCCGCATCGATCCGGACTACTTCCTCGGCGGGTCGTGGAAGCTCGACCGCCGCCTCGCGGAGAAGGCCATCCGCGAGCGGATCGCGGAGCCACTCTCACTCGGCGTCGAAGAAGCGGCGATCGGGATCATCGACATCCTCGATGCGCGCATGGCCGACCTCGTCCGCCGCGTGACCATCGGCCGCGGACTCGACCCCCGGAACTTCGCGCTCTTCGCGATCGGCGGAGCGGGCCCGCTTCACGTCGGCGCCTACGCGCGCGACGTCGGCGTCAAGGCTGTGATCGTCCCGACCTATGCGTCGGAGTTCTCGGCGCTCGCGATCGCGACGTCGGAGATGCTCGTCGTGAACAAGGTCTCCTCTCCGATGGTCGGTCCGTTCAAAGCCGAGGCGGTCAGTGAGGTCTTCACGCGGCTCGAGCGTGACGCGGTCGATCAGCTTCGCCGCGCGGGCGCCGTCACGAACGGCGGCGGCGATCTGCTGACCCTGCGCGCCGCGGACATGAAGTACAAGGGACAGGTCCACGACGTGAGCGTACCCGTGCCGACCGGCGCGTTCACCGACGCGTCCGCGGTGGCGATGGCGGACCGCTTTCACGAGCGCTATGAGGCGCGGTACGGCAAGGGCACGACGAACAAGAACGCGCCGATCGAGGCCATGAGCTTCGAGGTGCGCGTCGCGGCCAAGGGTCAGCCGCTCCGGCTCGCGCGCGAGACGATGGGGAGCGGCGATGCGACCGCGACGCGCGGGAAGCGCGCCGTCTACTTCCGCGAGACCAAGGGATTCAACGACACGCCGGTCTACGACCGCGACAGTCTTCGCCCCGGTCAGCGCATTGCAGGCCCCGCCGTCATCGAGGCCCCGGATACGACGATGCTCGTGCGACCCGGGCAGAGCGTTCGCATGGACGAGTTCCGGAACCTCACGCTTTCGTTCTAGGGGCCTTTCTTGACGCACCTCCCCGCCCGGCGCACTGTCACGCGCTGAGAGACCCGGGCTCGCAATGCGAGACAGGGCCATGACAGTTGGGGAGGGCCATCGATGGGCACCAGTCTTGGGCGACGAGCATTCCTGAAAGGGGCTGCGGCGCTTGCACTGGCGAGCTGCGCACCGGCGGCGACGGGCGGTGCGAGTCCGGGTGCGTCGAGCTCGAAGACGCTGGTGCCATTCAAGTGGCTCTTCGGTTTCACGATCTCCGCGGGTGCCGACCTGCCTGTCGTGATCGCACGCGAGCTCGGTTACTACAGAGAGCAGGGTCTCGACTTCAGCTGGGACTTCACGACCGACTCCACGGGGATCCGGCTGATCGGGACCGGTCAATACCAGGCCGGGAGCGTGAGCGACGCGGCGGCGCCGGTGAACTACATCGTCCAGGGCATCCCGCTGAAGGTCATCGACCTCATGACGCAACGCGGCGCACGCGCGCTCGCGGTGAAGAAGGGCTCAGGCATCAGCCGCCCGAAGCATTTCGAGGGCAAGAAGGTGGGCATCAAGACCTCACCGTGGAGCGAATACCTCGTCATGCTCGCGACCGACAAGGTCGACCGGACGAAGATCACGGAGGTACCGGTCGGATTCAGCTCGGTCGAGCTCAAGGATGGCCTGGTCGACGTGCTGCCAGTTTTCACCGGGAACGAGCCCTATGTCCTGAAGAACCAGCTCAACACGGAGGTCGACCTGCTCCTGCCGGACCAGTTCGGCTACCCGCCCATCGGCACCTCGACCGTGGTCAACGCCAGCTACGCGAAGTCGAACCCAGCCGAGGTCACGGGGTTCCTACGCGCGACGCTGAAAGGCGCTGAGTACATGGTCGCCCACAAGGCCGAGTCGGTGCAGATCGCGGTGCAGTACGCCGGACCCGGCAAGACGAGGGAGCAGCACGAGTTCCAATACGACGTGACCGCGAGAGACCTCGTGTCGGGTATCGCCGCGACGAAGGGCATCGGCTACGTGACGCCGGCGCAGTGGCAGGCGCAGCTCGACCTCCTCGCCGACCTCAAGGTGATCACTTCGAAGCCGAAGGTCGAGGACGTGCTCGACACCTCATTCCTCGACAAGGTTTTGAAAGACGGCAAGGTCGTCTGGCCCGGTTGAGCTGATGCGGTTCACCTTCAGCAACCTCCCCGCTACCGGGTGGGCGCTGCCGGCCGCGAGGATCGTCGATCTGGCGCGCCTGACCGAGGACGTCGGCTTCGACCGATTCGCTGTGGCCGATCTCCCGTACCACTACGACTGCATGACGGTGATGGCCGCGTGCCTGCTCGGCACGAGACGCCTCGAGGTCGAGAGCCTCGTGACGAACCCGTACACGCGCGACCCCGGCCTGATCGCCGCCACGTTCGCAACGCTCGCGGACCTATCGGGCGGTCGAGCGATCCTCGGTATCGGCGGCGGCGTCGAGACCGCGACGCGCGTGTATGTCGCGCCGTGGGCGCACGATCGGCCTCATCCCGCGGTAGCGGTCCGCGAAGCGGTCGCGGTCTATCGCGGCATGTGGCGCGGCGAAGAGGTCACGTTCGACGGAGAGGTCGTTCACGTACATGGCGCGACCCTGGATTGCCCGCTGCCTCCGCCCATCCCGATCCTCGTCGCCGCCCGCGGACGCGTGATGCTCCGCCTCGCGGGCGAGATCGCCGACATCGCGCACCTGGCGTCGCTCTTCATGGATGTCGAGCACCAGCGCGACAACGTTCGGGCGGTGCTCGACGGTCTTCGCACCGCCGGCCGTTCTCCTCGGGACCTCGAGATCGACATGTCGGTCACGGTCAGCGTGTCCTCTGATCGGGAGCGCGCGCGCCGCGATGCGCGACGAAATGCCGCCCAGACGATCCTCTGGATCGCCGGGACCGATTCCCACAACGCGCGTCGACGTGACTGGCAAAGGCCGCCTCAGTTCGACGTCGACGAAGACCTCATCCGAGCACTCACCACCCGATGGGATATGTGGCGAGATCCCGAGCTCCCTGCGGAGCTTGAGGCGATGATCGATGACGAGACGCTCGACCGTTTCACGATCGCGGGTGAGCCTGAGGAATGCGCGCGCCGGATGCGAGCGCTCGCAGAGGCGTTGCCCGAGGTGACGGGGTTCCGCATCAAGCTGCCCCGACCGGTCCGCGCGGCCACATACGCCGACTACGCGGAGGCGATCCGCGGGATGGGGCAGGTCATCGCCAAGCTACGCCCGGAGCCTGCGCTCCAGCCGTAGCGCGACCGCCACCGCGCTCGCTTCGTCGTTGGCCGCGATTTGAAGACCGATCGGCAACCGCGTGCCGGGTATTGGGATCGAGAACGCGGCGCTGTCCGCGACGTTGAACGGCCGCGTGAGATCGGTGAGCCGCCGCCGCGCCTCGAGCGGGTACCTCGCTTTGCGGGGAGGGACGAACGGTACCGTGGGAACGAGGACCGCGTCGACCGTCGCGAGTCCGCGCCGCAGGAGGGCGCGTAGCCGGGCGAGCTGCCGGCGCGCCGCGACGTAGTCGGAGAGCGGAACCGCGAGGTTGCCCTTAAGGAGTGCGCGGACGTCGTCGCCGTAAAGGTCGGGTGCCGACCGCAGCCACTCAATGTGGGCGCGCGTGCCCTCGACACGAGCGACGGCGAGTGCGACGTCGCAGAGCAGCTCGCGCGGCGGAAGCTCGATGTTGGGGAGATCGCCCGCGATGCGGCGGAACGCGACCCGAACCTCGTCGCTCACACCATCGAGCCACGACCACGGCACCGCGAGTCGCGGCGCCCGCGACGGGCGCGGTCGGCGCACGGGCTCGCGGCGCATGAGGTCGACGAGGCGCGCGGCCGTCGCCACGTCGGTGGCGAGGACCCCGACGGCATCGAGCGACAGCGCGTTGGGGAAGATGCCCCGGCGCGGGATCGCCGCGCGCGGAGGCTTGTAGCCCACGACGCCGCAGAACGCGGCGGGCAGTCGCACCGAGCCGAGCGTGTCCGTGCCAAGTGCGGCATCGCACATTTCCGCGGCGACGGCGGCCGCGCTGCCGCTCGACGATCCTCCTGCGTCGCGATCGGGATGTCGTGGGTTCACCACGTCCCCTTGGTGCGGGTTCTCTGATGTTCCACCCATCGCGTACTCGTACAGGCTGGTCTTGCCCACGATCGCGCACCCCGCGGCGCGCAGCCGCCGCACGCACTCCGCGTCGCGCTGCCGCGCCTCGGTGGCTAAATGGCGCCCGCCTGCGGTCGTCGGCATTCCACGCACGTCGATGTTGTCCTTCACCGCCACAACGAGGGCGGCGCCGGAAGCGTTCTTATCAAGCAGCTCGTCCAGTCGGCGCTCGCCTCCGTGACTCGCCACAGGCTCAAGGCTGAAGGACTCGCTCCTCGGAAGTGAATCCCTCGTCGCTCGGCTTACGACGAACACGAACGCGTTGATCGCGCGAAGCTCGTCGATCCGCCGTAACGCGCGCTCGATGTGCACGCGCTAGCCGGTCGCTCCGCGGGCCGACATCGGCATGGCCGGCCGCACGATCGCGTCGGCGATCTTCAGGGCGACCATCATCGTCGTCGCGTTGATGTTGACGCGCGGGCAGTCGGGCATGATCGACGCGTCGACGATGCGCAGTCCGTCGATCCCGTGGACCCGCCCGGTCGCGTCGACGACGGCGAGCGGGTCAGTCGCCAGGCCCATGCGGCATGTGCCGGCTGGGTGGTGCGAGGTCATCACGTTGCGGAGCAGCCACTCGTCGAGCGCCCGCGGGTTC
>JALYLL010000287.1 GCA_030774255.1 Chloroflexota bacterium
GTCCTGGCGACGGCCGTTGATGCCGTGCTCGTTAGGACCAGCGCGGCGGCGATGACGATCGCGAACGAGATCCTCATGACACCCTCCAGAGTCGCGTGGCCCGGACAGCCTAGCGCGGATAGAGTCAGTTTCGTGAGCACACTGCCACGCGCCGAGCTCTTCTGGTCCACCGAGCGAGTGGCCTCCGCCCTAAGCGATCCGAGCGTGCGCATCGTCGACTGTCGCTTCAGCTTCGACGAGGACATGCGCTCGCGCTACATCGATGGACATCTGCCGGGAGCCGTCTACGTGAACTGGGCGGAGGATCTCTCCGCTCCCCCGCCCGAGTCCGGCCACCCACGCTGGATGCTCCAGAGTGCGGACGAGTTCGCGCATGCGATGGCGCAACTCGGGATCGGCGACGACACGATGGTGGTGGGCTACGACTCCGAGGGCGGCCACCACGCCGCGCGTTTGTGGCTCGCGCTCCGGCGTTTTGGCCATGACCGTATGGCGGTGATGGAGGGCGGCATCCAAAAATGGATCGCCGAAGGCCGGCCCCTCGAGAGCGGTGCGCGTACCGTCGACAAGCCCGGCGTTTTCACGCCTCATCCGCGCGACGGGGTGATCGCCTCGAAGGAGGAGGTCCTCGCCGCCGTCCGCACCGGCGACCCGTGGCTCCTCGACGTACGCCGTGATGCTGAGTTCACGGGCGCTGAGAAGCGCGCCGCGCGTGGGGGTCACATTCCCGGCGCCGTGAACATCCTCTGGAAGGACGCGCTCAAGGACGACTGGACGCTACGAGATGCGGACGAGCTCGAGGAGTTCTACACGAACGCCGGCTTCGGACCGGAAACGAGCACGATCACCTACTGCCAGGCCGGCGTGCGCGCCGCATTCACGCACATGGTGCTGATGGCGCTGGGTCATGACGAGGTTCGCACGTACGACGGGTCCTGGGAGGAATGGGGCAACGACCCCGACCTCCCGATCATCACCGGAAGAAGCTGAGGCTGCCCCGCCCGCTCTTCGGCGCGTACACATGGATCGTGAAGAAGATGCCGTCGTCCTCGAGCCAGGTGACGCCGTCAACGACCGCGCGGAGCGCGAGCCGGTAGTCGCCCGACGCCGCCGGTGCGCGGACCGTGAACTCGAACCAGCCGACCTCGCCGGGACCGACATAGCCCGTGGTCGTCGAGGTCACGCGGTTCGCCGAGAGCCAGTCACCCGCGAGCTCGGACCGGTCCGCGTCCTGCGGGTCGTTCGTTGCGATGACGACCTGCTTGCCCGCGTCGTCGTTGAACCAGCCCCGCGAGCCTGTGTTCTTCAGCGCGACCACGAGCTTCGCGGCCGCACCGATCACGACGGTCGGGTCCGCGCTCTGCGCGCTCCAGCTCGCGTGGTAGCCCGAGTCCGGCGGGAGCACGATCTTCGCGGGAATGTCCGAAACGGCGCGCGTCGCCACGGGGGTCGCCACGGGGGTCGCAGCGCGGGAGACGGGAGCAGCGCGCGCAACGTCGACGACGCCGCCGAAATCGGCTGTCCAGTACCAACCGTAGGTCGAGCCTGAGGCGTATCCACGGCCGACACCGATCGCGTGGTACTGCGGGTTCACGAGCACCGCGTAATGCGCTGGGCTGTTGATCCAACCGTTGAGTACGTCGCCGGTCGCCGTGTACCCGGCGGCCAGATCCTCGCCGGTCCACGTGCCGAAAGCGGGATAGCCCGCGTCCGCCATCCGTTGAGTCGGCGACCGCCCATCGAGCGACGTGTGAGCGAAGTAGTTGCGCGCGCTCATGTCACCGGACATCCATTTCGCCGCGGACGTGAGGGCGTCGGAGACAGCGAGCGTCGGAAGACTTCGAGCCGCGCGGAAGGCGTTGATGCGCGCCACCAGGTCCTGCTCGGCGCTATCGAGCGTCGCCCCCTCGGCGGGCTGCGGTGTCAGCAAGCCGAGCAGGCCCACGAAGGCAAGCACGCTCGCAAGAAGGCCAAGCGAAAATCGGTTCATCACTCCCCTGGGTGCGGCCCATGCTTGCCGGGGGCATGACCTGTGGGAGTCGCGTCAAGGTGTCAGCAAGGGGGTCGATATGCGCTCGATGCGGACTTGATCCGGCAGGCTCGCTTGCCTGCCTTTTGCGGCCTACGCCGCGTCGGGGCCCCTACCCCATCAGGGGCCCCTGCCCCTGCTACCGGCGACGTACGGCGGCCCGGATTTCCGCGGCGAGCTCGGGGGGAACGCTCGCGTCGATGCGGATCCCGCCCTCTTCGTAGTCCACGCTCTTGAGCGAGCCGCGGGTTCGGATCTGCTGTACGAGCGCGCCGGCGTGATAGGGCAGCGTCGTCTTGACGTGCTTCCAGCTCGCGGAAGCAGCCTCGCCGAGGCGGGCTCGGAGAGCCTCGAGACCATCACCTTTGAGCGCCGACGTGAACACGGCTGCGGGGAACTCGGCCCCGAGCGCCTCGCGAAGCGCCTCGCCTTCCTCGCCACGCAACCGGTCGGCCTGATTGAGGACGAGAAGGCGCGGCCGCCCCGTCAGGTCGAGCGACTTCAGGGTCTCATCGACGACGCGCATGTGTTCGTGCAGGTTCGGATGCGTCACATCGGCGACGTGCACGAGAAGGTCGGCGTCGGCTAGCTCTTCGAGCGTCGCGCGGAAGGCCGCAACGAGCGTCGGCGGAAGCTTGTTCACGAATCCGACCGTGTCCGAGAGCAGGATCACCGCGCCGCCGGGGAGTGCGGCGCGCCGCGTGGTCGGGTCGAGCGTCGCGAACGGTTGATCGGCGACGAGCACGTCGGAGCCGGCAAGGGCGTTCATGAGCGTCGACTTCCCCGCGTTGGTGTATCCGACGATCGCGGCGAGGAAGAGCCCTTCGCTGGTACGCGAGCCGCGTGCGCGCTCGCGTTGGCGCGCGACCTCGTCGAGCTGCTTCCGCAGATCCTGGATGCGCTTGCGGATGATCTGCCGGTCGCTCTCGAGCTTTGATTCACCGGGGCCGCGCGTGCCGATGCCGCCGCCGAGACGCGACATCTCCTTCCCGCGGCCGGTGAGGCGCGGCAGTCGGTATTCGAGCTGCGCGAGCTCGACCTGAATCCGGCCCTCGCGCGAGCGCGCGTGGCGGGCGAAGATGTCGAGGATGACCGCCGAGCGATCGACGACCGCGACGTTCGTGATCTCCTCGAGCGTGCGTTGCTGCGACGGCTTGAGCTCGTCGTCGCACACGACAATGTCGGCGTGCAGTCGCGACACCTCGCGCCCGATCTCGCCGGCCTTCCCTTTGCCCACGTACGAATTCGGGTCGCGCGTTCGTCGCGCCTGCACCGCGCGTCCGGCCACGATGCCGCCGGCGGCCTCGACAAGCGAGCCGAGCTCGTCGAGGGAATCTTCGCCATCGAGGCGCGAGCGCGGAAGCTCGACGCCCACCAGGTACGCGCGCTCCGGCGGCGTCTGGGTCTCGATCACGAGATCGTCCCCTCGAAGACGTACGCGGCGGGACCGGCGAGCTCGAACGTTCGCGGACCCGCGCGGACGAAGAGATCGCCGCCAGGGACGCGCACGGTCACGCGCTCGGCCATGCGCTGCTCGCACGCCGCCGCGGCAACCGTCGCGCACGCGCCGGTGCCGCACGCGAGGGTCTCACCCACTCCGCGCTCATCGACGCGCAGCAGGATCAGGTCGTTCGCGACGACGCGTGCGACTTCGACGTTCGCTTCGCCCGCCGCCCCTCGGGCGGTGGCCGCGAGCGCGCTTAGGTCGGCTTTCGCCGGGTCGGCAACGAACAGCACGACGTGCGGGTTGCCGAAGCTGACGCGATACGCGCGGGTTCCGTTGAGGGCGATCGCCTGCGGTGCGTCGGGTGCGGCGAAGATGATGGCGATGCCTGCTTCGTCCTCGCGCGCGGTCACCGTCCCGCCCGGGAATGCGAGATTGAGCGCGTCGCCGCCGTGGCGGTCGAGCAGGTAGCGGGCCACGCACCGCGCACCGTTGCCGCACGACTCGCCGAGAGAGCCGTCCGCATTGTGGATCGTCACGGGCCAGCACCGACCCTGCGCCGCGCCGATGACGAGTACTCCATCAGCCCCGATCCCGTGTCGCCGGTCGCAAATCTCGCGCACGCGATCCGCGGAGAGCTCGGCGGGTCCATCGACGAGGACGAAATCGTTGCCGCAGCCATGCATCTTCGTGAACTTCACGCCGCGGCCTCGACGATGTCCTCGATCGGATCGGTAACCGTGGGATCGAACCAACGAATCGCGGGATCGCGCCGGAACCAGGTCATCTGGCGACGAGAATAGGCGCGCACATCGCGGGCCGTCAGCGCGATCGCCGCTTCGAGATCGACCTCGCCACGTAGGTGCGCCGCCCAGTGCACATAGCCGTGCGCGCTCATGCTCGGGAGCCGGGGATCGATCTCGCGTGCCACAAGCGCGCGCGTTTCGTCGAGCACGCCCGTGTCGACCATCTTCCGTACGCGCCGCTCGATCGCCGCGATGAGGACCTCGCGCGGCGGCCGCAGGCCGATGCGCAGCGCGCCGATGGACGCGCCGCGGACGCGACTGACCGGGCCCGCGATGGTGGCGACCTCGAGGTAGCGGACGAGGCGTCTGCGGTTACGTGGATCGACCCGTGCCGCGGCATCGGGATCGATCGCGCGGAGCCGATCGTGGAGCATCGCGGGATCCTCCGATTCCAGACGGGCGCGCACGAGCGGGTCGTGCGGCAGCGAGGCGAGGTCGAGCCCGTCGAGAAGCGCGCGGACGTAGAGACCGGTCCCGCCGACCACCAGCGCGACGTGCCTACGAGCGCGGATCTCGCCGAGTGCTTGTTGGGCTTCGCGCTGGTAGCGGAGGACGTCA